>NZ_JBFULT010000712.1:0-3238 GCF_054049755.1 Bradyrhizobium sp. P5_C11_2 | reverse complement strand
GATCAAGGATCAGACGGTGCAACGTCAGCTCGTCTCGCTGATGGAATCGATCGCGGCGAACGAAGCCTGAGATCGATCGACGGTCTGGCCGCTACGGCCGATGTTCAATCCGCCGCGCCGCGGGGGCGCGGCCGGATTGGACGAGGTTCCGGCCCGTGCGTTCTCCGCGCGCGGCCTTGGCTTTCGGGGCGGCCTGACCGCCCCTTTTTTTTCTTCAATTTTCTCTTGGCCATTTGCCGCCTTCGTCGCGGTTTTCGCGAACCCATCCCGGCCTTGTTGCGACCCAATCGAGAGGCGCCGCATCGGACGCGCGGCGCTCTCGATGCGCTGTGCTTAAGGGGGCGGCAATCCTGAGGCGCTAGCCTGCCGCCAATTTTCGCGAATCGGCGCGGCGGCTGGGAATTGCCAATACGAGTGCCCGCCCGGGCCTCGTCCTTGTGGGGGAAGATAAGACCGATGTCGAAGCGCCATGCCGTGATCATTGCCAAGATCGTTTCGGTGGGCCTGTTCGCCAGCGCCACCGCGTTTGCGCAGACCGAGACCATTGGACAGGCCGGCCCCAAACCGGCGACTTCGGCCGGCACGGTGCCGGCTGCCGCCAATCCGGCTCATACGGCCGCGCCGAAGGCTGCCGCCTCGCCCGTGTCGACGCCGGAGGGCCGCTCGGCCGCGGCGCTCGCGCTGACGCACGAGCCGACCTATGACGAAGGCAGCGCGCAGCGGATCAAGGATGCGGCGTTCAGCTATTCCGATCTTGCGGTGCGCGGCGGCTGGCCGGCGATCCCGGCCGACGCCAAGTTCGCGCCCGGCGTCGAGGGCGCAAACGACGAGTTGCTGCGCAAGCGGCTGATCGTCTCCGGCGATCTCGCCGCCGACAAGGCGAGCGGCGCCTTCGACCAGGATCTGGCGGACGCCGTGAAACGCTTCCAGGCGCGCCATGGCCTGGCTACGACCGGCACCGTGACGCCGCGCACGATAGCGGCGATGAACGTCTCCGTACAGAAGCGCATCCGGCAGCTGGAGGCTTCGCTCCAGCGGCTCGAGAACATGAATTTCGGCTTCGGCCAGCGCTATGTCGTGGTCAACATCCCCGCCGCCTTTGCCGAAGCGGTCGAGAACGATGTGGTGGTGCGGCGCTATCGCGTCATCGTCGGCAAGACCGAAAAGCCATCGCCGACGCTGACCGCGCAGATCAGCAGCGTCGTCCTCAATCCGACCTGGACGGTGCCGTCCTCGATCGCCAAGACCGAAATCTCGGCGCATATGCGCAAGGATCCGACCTACCTCTCGCGCATGCACATGGAGGTGCTCGACGCTCACGACAATCCGATCGATCCGCATTCGGTCGACTGGTCGGGCACRCACACGCCGAACTTCACCGTGCGGCAGCAGAACGGCACCTTCAACGCGCTCGGCGCCGTCAAGATCGACATGCCGAATTCCTATTCGGTCTACATGCACGACACCAACCAGCGCAATCTGTTCAGCGACGACTACCGCTTCGATTCCCACGGCTGCTCGCGCGTCGACAATGTGCGCGATCTCGCCGCCTGGCTGCTGAAGGACCAGCCGAAATGGACCCGCGCCGCAATCGACGCCGAAATTGCCACCGGCCAGCATCTGGAGGTCGCCATGGCGAGGAAGGTGCCGGTGGCCTGGATCTATCTCACGGCGTGGATGACCAAGGATCAGACCGTCCAGTTCCGCAACGACGTCTATAACCAGGACGAGCAACTGCTGGAGGCCACGGCCGAAGAGGCGGCGTTTTTCAGCAATGCCGCCAACCATCCTCTGACCTCGCACATGCATGTAACGCAGTAGGCGCTTCTCGCGCCATGCAATCGCGGCACAGGCGGATGCTAAGCCCCTCGCCTTGCCGCGGTTGACCGCGGCCTTTCCCCGGCCGCACATTGCGCCCGGCCTACGACAAGCGAGCGCGCGATGCCCGAGATCCCCAACACGACCGAAACACCCTACGCCGACGGCAMTATCCTCAAGCATGCCGCCGATGGCGTCGGGGTGATCACCTTCAACAATCCCGACAAGCGCAACGCGATGTCGCTGGAGATGTGGGAGGGATTTGGCGAGGCGCTGACGAGCCTGCGCGACGACGACGCGGTCCGTGTCGTGATCCTGCGCGGCGCCGGCGGCAAGGCGTTCGTGTCGGGCGCCGACATCAGCCAGTTCGAGAAGACCCGCCACAACGCGGCCGCCTCGGAGGAATACGCCAAGCGCAGCGCCGCCCAGCGCGCGCTGCTCGCCGACTATCCCAAGCCGACGATCGCCTGCATCCAGGGGTTCTGCCTCGGCGGCGGCATGCAGGTCGCGATGCTCGCCGACATCCGCATCGCCGCACACARCAGCCAGTTCGGCATTCCCGCGGCACGGCTCGGCATCGCCTATGGCTATGACGGCTTGCGGCACCTGGTGTCGCTGGTCGGCCCGTCCTGGGCGCGGCTTCTGATGTACACCGGCATGCGCATCGACGCGGCGGAAGCGCTGCGGATCGGGCTGGTGGAGCGGATGATCCCGGACGACCAGCTCTGGGGCGAGACCATGATGATTGCCGAGACGATCTCGCAGAACGCGCCGCTGGCGATCAAGGCCGCCAAGATCACCATCGCGCAAGTCTTGAAGGACGAGAGCGCGCGCGACATGGAGGCGATCAAGGCGATCGGCACGGCTTGCATGGACTCGGCGGATTTCCGCGAGGGCCGGCAGGCGTTCATGGAGAAGCGCAAGCCGCAGTTTTCGGGGAAGTAGCCTCGGCGCCCGACCACGCCAGCAAAAATCTCATGAGCGCAGGCCAAGATAGGCCAAGATCACAGCACGCACCCGCAGCGGGCCGATTGGGCATAAGCCAAAAGCCGGGGGTCGGCCTTAGGATGCGCTTCGCAAAAGCGATCAATGATTTGGATGACATTCTCGCTGTAGTCTCGTTGCCAGTGTCCCAGCCCATGTAAAGCGCTCTCTTGGCAAGCCATCGAGTTGAGGTGAAGGATGCTTTCCATGGTACCCAGCGCGCAATCGTGGAGCGTTGGCAGACCTGGATCGCCGGTAAGCGCCAGGCTCGGAAACACATCCCACCACATGTAGCAAACACAGTTTAGTGTTCCAGCATCGGCTTCGCTGAGGTGAGACAAACTCGGAGTGCAACGAGGCTCAAACAATTTCGCAAATAGAGTAGCGATAGACCTTACGCAGCGGAGCCGGTCCTTGATCGGTACTTCAATTGAAC
>NZ_JBFULT010000711.1:0-3244 GCF_054049755.1 Bradyrhizobium sp. P5_C11_2 | reverse complement strand
GATCTGTTGCATGACGCGACCTTGTTGCCAGCGTTGTCGATCGCCTATTCGGCAAACGGTGACTGATGTAGAAAGTCAACCGCAGAGAAGCGCATATATCCCGGGACGTATTTCAAGCCGAAGTCCGAGATGAAATTGTCTGTTGTCGTGTTCGGATGATTCTTGGCGATGCCGCAAAGGCACGTCGTCAGCTCGTTCTTCATGCGAAGACGAGGATAGGCCGCCAGGATCACTTGCTTGTTGTCGTTGCTCAGCTCGTTATAGCCGAGTCCGCCGTAGTCGCAGGCGATGCCGATCTGACAGCAGGCCACGTCGGGGCCCTTATGCTGCGCGATCGATGGGGTGGCATGGAGCGCGATCGAGTCCCAAACTGTCTCTGCACGGCGTTCCCCCATATGGTGCGAAAGGGCAAAGGCACGGCCGAGGTCCGCTCCCAGAACCTCAAAGCGACGATCGGGAGCGCCGCCGCGCGCAAGGCCAAGATCATGCAGGAGCACCGACACCGCAACCAGTTCGGCATCCGGAGCAAGTCCACGATGTTGGGTCAGCTTGACGCCATAGAGCCACGAGCGCGCCACGTGGTTGAAAAGCCAAGGCTGCGATACTGTTTCTGCCTCTGCATAGGCATCCCGAACCGTTCGACTGTCGGGTAGCTTCAAATCCAGCTCCCGGCCGACCGCCAGCGCTTTGGTGAAATCAGGTTTTTCGTTCTGGCTCACATCTCGCTCCATTGGTCACAGGACAGGCTTGATTTGTCCGCCTTCGCGGAAATGGAAATGGTGTCTGCATGGCAGAAGCCGGGGACCAACTATGCAGCGAAACGCGTCCATCAATGCTGGAAGTCCGATAGGCGCGCATGCTTTGGGAAACCTCGGGCGTGCTGACCCACGTGACGGGCGGCGGCCCAGGCGTCGATACGCACACGTCGTTCAGCGAAGGCCGCCGCCATGCGTGCGTTCACCGCTTCCAGCACCTCTGCTGGCGCCGTGTCCGGGCGCCCGGAGGCGAAGGGCGGTTGAGGCGCATATTCCAAGCCGAGTTGGACCATTTCGGCCACGCGTGGTCCACGCAACTCCGCGATGAGTGCCAACACGAAATCGATGCCGGCGGTGACGCCCCCGCCGGACAGGATATTGCCATCCCTCACGATGCGGCCCTCGTCGACGATGGCGCCGAAGACCGGAAGAAACTGGCGCCAGGCCCAGTGGCAGGCCGCGCGGCGTCCGGTGATAAGTCCGGCAGCGCCCAAAATAAGCGAACCGGTGCAGACCGAAGTCAGGTAACGCGCGGTCGCTCCAAGCCTGACGATCTCATTGATGAATCRATCGTTCTCGATGGCGTTGATGCAGCCACCGCCTCCGGGCACCAAAAGGACGTCACACGATTTGATGACCGTCAGGTCGTCCAGATTTGAGAAGGTGAGGTCCGCCGTGACCGGTTCGCCGCCCAGGGAAGCCACTTGAACGTTCAGATCGGGCGTGCGCGAGAGAAACTGGTGCGGACCGGTGAAGTCGAGTTGGGTGACGCCGTCGTACACGGGTATCACCACGCTGATTGCCTGAGTCATCGCTGTGTCCTTCCGCTGGACAACCTCTACAGCCGGGGGCTATATGACCGAAAGGTCAAACTTCCCTATGATCCGGCCATGCATTCCATCGGCTTTTATGTTTCTCCGTGCTTTCAGATGCTTGACCTCGCAGGTCCGGCCGGCGCGTTCGAAGCGGCAAATGGCGAGCTGGGAAGTCCGGCCTATCGGATCCATATCCTCGCGGCCGATGCGGGTGCCGTAACGAACACCCTTGGCATGGCTACTGCCGCTGCGTCTCTCGATGATGCCGTGCTCGATACGCTCGTCGTCATCGGCGGACCAGAGCAACACCTTTCCGCCGGCGCGCTAAGCCGTATCGTGGACGCTTCGAACCGGTGCAGGCGCGTGGCGAGCGTCTGCACCGGCGCATTCACGCTCGCGGCGGCTGGGCTGTTGGACGGGCGTCGAGCGACGACGCATTGGCGCTATGCTGCTCGCCTTCAGCGAGACTATCCATCCATCCGGGTCGAGGCGGATCGCATCTACTGCCGGGACGGCAACATATGGACTTCGGCGGGCATTACCGCCGGAATCGATCTCTCCTTGGCTTTGATCGAGGAGGACCATGGTTTCGACATCGCCAAGAGCGTCGCACAGCACCTTGTCGTCTACCATCGTCGCCACGGCGGACAATCACAGTTTGCGGCGGCTGTCGACCTGGCACCGACGAACAATCGTATTTCCGCCGCTATCGGCTACGCCCGCGATCACATCGCCGAAGCGCTTACCCTCGAAGACTTGGCGGAAGCAGTCGGGATGAGCCGACGCCAGTTCAGTCGCGCATTCCGGGCGCAAACCGGCACCACGCCCGCGCGTGTGGTGGAACGGCTCCGCGCCGATATGGCTAGAGGTCGCATAGAGTCGACCACCGAACCTGTCGAACGCATCGCGGAGGCGGTCGGCTTCGGTGACGCAGAGAACATGAGGCGGGCATTCATCCGCATTTACGGAGAGCCGCCTCAATCGATCAGGCGCGCGATTCGGAATTAGGACGGCGACTTGCGTGCCAAAACCCCCGTCAAGTTCAGCGAGGTCTTTCGCTCGCCGCCTTTCGCAGAATTGCACCTCGCACTCTCAACGGCGTCTCGGCTCGGCGCAACGCATAAACTAAGCGATGCTGCCCGCACGCTGCTCACGTCGCCATGTCATGGCTCCGCCCTCGCGCTTGACGGCGCGGCCAGACCTTTCGGCAAGGTAAAGGCGACGGGAAAGGTTTCGGACGCTCGCGCGTCGAGGGCGGCCTGCTCCTCCGACAGCCGCCGTTCGATGAACTGGCGCTCGAGGTCCGACAGACTCGTCTCCAGCAGGCGCCGATAACGGTGAATGTTGTTGCGGTGCACACGAATACGGGCGAAATCTTCATCGAGCATTGTCGTCGCTCCAGACGGTAGTCATTGTCCTTTCCGGTTTCGAAAAAACGGGAACGAATTCCCGGCGCAAAAAAATATTCGGCGCGATCACCCTGTCAAGAGGATAGCGATGCGACGGATGAGTGCTGCGGCCTCGCCACCCTCCGTCAAAAAATTTTCGGGCCACCTCTTGAAACGGCTTTCCGTTTTTCTAAGTCGTTTTTCACCGCGAGAGCGGTGTGCCGGGCGCCTTCACGGGCCCAGCGCGGGCGCCGGGCGCGCGGTCCTTGGACCTGCCGTCTTGCGC
>NZ_JBFULT010000710.1:0-3250 GCF_054049755.1 Bradyrhizobium sp. P5_C11_2 | reverse complement strand
CGCCTGACCGATCATGATGCCCGGCCTCGCGCCGGGCATCTCGTTTCGCGGCCTACCTCGCCTTGTTACTTCGCCAGATTACTTGGCCAGGTAATCGAACGCCACGCTGCCGAGCCCGAGCGTCAGGTCCGCTTTGAAATGCAGCGCCGAGACCACCTCGCGCACCGGCAGGCGGGCGACGTCGCAGAGTGCGTGGGGAAACAGGCCGAGTGCAGCAGGGCCGGTCCATGCTTCCTTCAGCACGACGTCATCGAGATAAAAACGCACCAGCTCGCAGATCCGCGGGCTGCCGTCGACATGCGGGATGATCTTCAGGATGAAGTTCGGCGTCGCCATCGACTTCAGCACCGCGTCGTGGTCGACCTTGCGGTGCTTGTAACCCATCGTGGCCGAAGCGCAGAGGACCGAGCCGTAATGCAGCGAGCCGACCAGGACGTCGCTCTCGACCTCGATCTTGGGCCTTGCAAGCTTCTTCGGAAAGCCCCACAGCTCGCGGCCGCCGGCGATCGGGGCCTCGTCGTCCAGATACATCGCGTGGGTGTAGCCGCCCTCCTCGCCCTTGAAGCGGACCGGGATCACCTGCCCGGTTTCCGTGTAGTCGCCGAAGCCGGTCGAGTCGGGCATGCGAATGAATTCGTATTTCACCAGCGGCTCCGCCACCTCAAGCGGCTCGGGCACGATGGCGGCGAGGGCTTCGGGATCGGTCCTGTAGGTGATGATGAAGTATTCGCGGTCGAAGAAGCGATATGGCCCCGGCGGGAATGACGGGTTGGTGAGCGGCATCGAATAGGCGGTGCGGCGGACGTCTTCGATCTTCATGGGAGGCCCCATCTGTCGTTGGCGCGACGGATTATGGATCGGGCCGCCGGCAGAGGCGAGGTCAAATGCGCGTCACAATGCGCTAGCCGCCGAACTACTTCTCCTTCATCGGCGGCGCGATCTTCTCGGCCGGCGCCTGCGGCAGCGCCGGCTTGGTGGCCGCGCCTTGCGTTTGCGGTTCGGGGCGCGCGGGCTCGGGGGCCGGCGTGGTCGGCCGGTCGCCGCCGGGCTTGGCTTCCGCGGGCGTCTTGTTCTGATCGTCGGATGGCGTGCCCTGGAGCGGCCCCGTCGCCTGCGCCGTCTGCATCCGGCTCTCAGCGCGGATTTGCGCCAGCGAGAGGCCCGAGACCACGATGCCTGCCGCAAACAGCGAGCAGGCGATCAGGATATCTCGTCGAAATCCGCGCTTGTCATATTGGCCGGGCATGTTGATCACCACCAATGGTTGGCAGGATCAACGAAATTCGCGGACGGCGGTTCCTTACGCCGGAAGCCGGGAACCGCCCGTTCGCGTGCCAAAACGCCGCGCTCAATCCGTCGTGCTGACTTCCCAGGTGGCGTGGCGCACGCCCGGCAGGTGCTGGAGATCGGTCGCCACCGCATTCAGCTCGTTCGGATCGACCGCGGTCGCGACCAGCTTTGCGACGATCTCGATCAGATCGTCCCCGGTCTCGACCACGTCGATATCGGCCACCGGATATTTTGCGCCCTCGAGCTTCTCGACGAGCCGGTCGCGCATGTCGGGCAGGGCGTCCGGCGCGACCGCGAGCTTGAAATAGTAGGTCGCCTCCGACGCCTTCTCGTTCAGCGGGATGCGGTTGATGGCATTGACCAGCGGACGCAGCATGGTGTTGCCGGCGATGACGAACACGGTGAGCGCGGCCGCCTGCGCGACCATGTCGGCGCCGGCGCAGGAGCCGACCGCCGCCGAGGCCCACAGCGTCGCCGCGGTGTTGAGCCCGCGCACGTCCATGCCCTGCTTCATGATGACACCGGCGCCGAGGAAGCCGATGCCGGACACGACATAGGAGATCACCCGGACCGCGCCGTCGGCACCCGTCAGATGCATGGCGAGATCGACGAAGGCAGCGGCGCCGACCGCAACCAGCACGTTGGTGCGCAGGCCCGCGGTGCGCTGCCGGTATTGCCGCTCGGCGCCGATCAGCGTGCCCAGCACGAAGGCCGTGAACAGGCTGACCAGCGTGTCGGCGAAATCAGCAATCTGGAAGGTCGTCAGAAACCGCATGGCCCCTCGCACAGTCGCCACACGATCTATGCGAGAGTGCCGCTGAGGTCAATTTGAACGGGCACCGGCCGTGGAAGCCGATGCCCGTTCGTCTTGGTTTGCCTGCCTTAGTGAGCGGCCGCGAGCAACGTCTGCTGGGGCGGCGTGTAGCTCAGCACAGTGCCGCCATTGCCGTCGGCCGACAGCGCGAAGGACGAGGCCGCGTATTGCGCCAGCAGAGCCCAGGAGTAGCTCTGGCCGCCGTCGGTCGTGACCGTCAGATTGTTCGAGCTGTCGACATCGACGCTGCTGATCACGGTGTTGCGGAAGTCGATGTGGTCGTCGGCGCCGAAATTGGCGATCGCGCCGGCGAGACCGGACGGCACGTCCAGCACCAGCGTTGCGCCGTCGGAGCCGCCGAAGTCGACGTTCTGGAGCAGGCCGCCGGCGTAGACGTGCTCGCTGCCACCGTCCAGATGCGAGTTCGAGGCGATGCCGCCCGCCCCCACTTCCTGCTCGCCACCGCCGCTGACGGTCGCGGCGGTCGCAGCACCTGCGACGAACTGATAGCCGCCATTGATCGTCGCGCTGCCGTCGGTCGCGCCCGCGTCCACATACTGGAAGCCGTCGGCTGCGATCGTCGTGCCCGTTGTCGCACCACCGGAGCCGACATATTGCCGCCCACCGGCATTGATGGTGGTGCCGGCGGCATGGCCGTTGCCGAGCACCTGCTGATTGCCGTCGAGCACGGTGTTGGTGACGGTCCCTTGGTAAACATCCTGGTAGCCACCGGCCGCAACCGTCGTGGCATCGGCGCTACCGCCCTGATAGACGTGTTGTGCGCCGCCACTCGCGACGAGGACGCCGTTTGCCGTGCCGTAGTCGTATTGATTGCCGCCGGCGCCCACCGTCGTGCCCGTCGCCGTTCCGCTCAGATATTGCGTTCCGCCGTCGATCGTCGAGTTGACGTCGCGGCCGCCGGCGGCAACGGACTGCTGTCCGCCAGCCTTGATCGTGGTGTGGGCGGAGGTGCCGTTAGCGTAGACCTGCCCGAAACCGTAGAGCAGGGTATCGGTCGCGGTTGCGCCGGCGCGCACGTCCTGATAGCCGCCGGCTTCGATCGTCGCAGCGGTTACGGTACCGCTCAACACGTGCTGCTCTCCGCCACTCTTGACCACAGATCCGGTCGACGTACCTCCGCGGACC
>NZ_JBFULT010000709.1:0-3268 GCF_054049755.1 Bradyrhizobium sp. P5_C11_2 | reverse complement strand
GCCAACAACCTCGGTACCGTATTTGAAATCGTCAAGACCGCTGGCGGCTACAGCAGCACGCCGACGACCCTGGTGACGTTCGACGGCACCAACGGTTCTCGCCCCGGCTTCGGCGGCCTGGTCATTGATGCTGCGGGCGATTTGTTCGGAACGGCAGGGAACACCTTGTTCGAGCTCGTCAAGACCGCCGCCGGGGGCTACACGACGACGACCTTGGTGACGTTCGACAGCACGAGTGGCGATTCGCCTTCCGGCACCCTGCTGATGGATGCTGCGGGGAATCTGTTCGGGACGACAAGTTTCGGCGGAACCCACGGTGCCGGCACTGTGTATGAGCTCGTCAAGATCGGCAGCGGCTACAGCAGCACGCCGACGGTGCTGGCCTCGTTCAGCGGCTCGAGTGGTGCAAGGTCGTCCGGCCTGGTCATGGATGCGGCGGGAGATCTGTTCGGAACGACACAGCAGGGCGGAGCAAACGGCTACGGTACCGTGTTCGAGATTGCCAGGAACGGCAACGGCTACAACAGCACGCCAATCGTGCTGGCGACGTTCAACGGCGCCAACGGTCAATACCCCGTTGGCCTGATGATAGATGCGGCGGGCAATCTGGTTGGAACCACGTCTGCGGGCGGATCAAACGGCGACGGCGTCGTGTTCGAGATCCCAGTTGGGGCGGTGGCCGTCCCCACGGTCGACCGCACCACGACGGTGGTCAATTTCGATCCGCCGGTTCCGCCGACGGTGACGATCACCTCTGCGGCGGAGGAGAGCAAATACACGACCCGGATCATCGCCGGCAGGGTCACGTCGCCCGATGCAACGGTCGCCGGGCAGACCGTCACCTTGACGGACAACGGCGTGGTGCTGGGCACGGCAATTGTTCAAGCCAACGGGCTGTTCAGCGCGACCGTGACGCTGCCGAACCAGGGCGCCAATTCGATCGTTGCAACGGTGACCGACAGTCTCGGTCTCACCGGCAGCAGCGCTGCGGTGGTGGAGAGGGTCGACGTTCCACCGACCATCACGGGTACAACTGCCGGGCAGACGACCTCGGCACGGACGCCGATCAATCCGTTTGCCGGCGTCACCATCAGTGACTCCAATCTCGGTGCGACCGACACGCTGACAATCACGATGAGCGGGCTCGGCGGCACGCTGTCCGGTACCGGCCTGAGCCATTTCGGCAATACCTATACCCTGTCGGGAACCGCCTCTCTGATTACGAGCGAGCTCAACGCGCTTGTCTTCACACCCGCGGCCGGCGTGCCCAATACCAGCGATACGACGACCTTCACGCTGTCGGACGGCAGCTCGGCCTATACGTCCATGGCCTATGTCAGCCCGATGACGACGCTGGCCACGTTCACTGGCCCCAATGGCAATCAACCTATCGCCGGCGTGATCAGGGATGCGGCGGGCAATCTGTTCGGCACGACATTCATCGGCGGCGGCGGCATCGGCGAGATTTTCGAGATCGCCAAGAACGGCAGCGGCTACGCCAGCACGCCGACGGTGCTGGCCGGGTTCAACAACGTCAATGGAGCCACCCCTGCAGGCGGCCTGATCATGGATGCGGCCGGCAATCTGTTCGGCGCGACCCAACAGGGCGGCGCGAATGGCTTGGGCGGCGTGTACGAGCTCGTCAAGACCGGCAACGGCTACAGCAGCACACCGACGCTGCTGGCCGCGTTCAACGGCGCCAACGGACAATACCCCGAATCCAGCCTGATCATGGATGCCGCCGGAAATCTGTTCGGAACCGCAGCCTATGGCGGAGCCAATGGCTACGGCACGGTGTTCGAAATCGCCAGGAACGGCAGCGGCTACAGCAGCACGCCGACGGTATTGATGACGTTCGACGGGACCAACGGCAACCGCCCCGCTTTTGCCGGCCTGGTCATGGATGCAGCGGGCGACCTGTTCGGAACGACACAGCTCGGCGGTGCCAACGGAGGGGGGACCCTGTTCGAGATCGCCAAGACCGCCGCCGGCTACAGCACACCGACGGTGCTGCTTTCGTTCGACGGCGCGAGTGGCGGTTCGCCGTACGGCACCCTGCTCATCGATGATGCGGGGAATCTGTTCGGGACGACAACCTACGGCGGCGCCTACGGTCACGGCACCGTGTTTGAATTCGTCAAGAGCGGCAGCGGCTACAGCAGCACGCCGACGGTGCTGGTCTCGTTCAGCGACTCGGGTGGCGCAAAGTCCGGCCTGGTCATGGATGCGGCGGGCAATCTGTATGGCACCGCGCAGCGTGGTGGAGCCGACGGCAACGGGACCGTGTTCGAGATTGCCAAGACCGCGAGCGGTTACAGCAACACGCCAACGGTGCTGGGGACGTTCACCGGCGCCAACGGTCAATTCCCCATCGGCGCTCTGATGATCGATGCCGCGGGCAATCTGATCGGAACCGCCACGACGGGCGGCGCGAACGGCGACGGCGTCGTGTTCGAGATTCCCATCACGTCCGTGCCGGTCGCCACGGTGGATTCCACCACGACGGTGACCAACAGCAATCCCCCGGTGCCTCCGACCGTCACGATCACCAGCGCGGCGGTGGCCACCAATGTCGCGACGCAGACCATCACCGGCAAGGTCACGTCGCCCGACGCAACGGTCGCCGGCCAGACCGTCACGCTCACGGACAACGGCGTGACGCTGGGCACGGCGACGGTTCAGGCCAACGGAAACTTCAGCGTGACGGTCACRCTGCCGAACCAGGGCGCCAATTCGATCGTGGCGACGGTGACCGACAGTCTCGGTCTCACCGGCAGCAGCRCSGCTGTCGTGGACATGCTGGATRATRTYGYCCCGACGGTGACGATCACCAGCGCGGCGGAAGCRAGCAAYGTCGCSGCGCAAACSATCACCGGCACGGTCGTCTCCGGCGGGACGGCGGCSGTGGTCGGCCGGACCGTGACGCTGAAGGACAATGGCGTGACGATCGGCACGGCGATTGTTCAGGCCAACGGCATCTTCAGTTCGACCGTGACGCTGCCGAACCAGGGCACGAACTCCATCGTCGCGACGCTCACCGACAGCTATGGCAATGTCGGCACCAGCGCGGCCGTGGTCGATACGCTCGACAATATCGCTCCGACCGTGACGATCACGAGCGCGGCGGTAGCGAGCAATGTCGCGACGCAGACCATCACGGGCACGGTYAGCCTGAGTGGCGCCGCGACGGTGGTCGGCCAGACCGTCACCTTGAAGGACAACGGCGTGGTGCTGGGCACCGCGACGGTTCAGGCCAACGGAAACTTCA
>NZ_JBFULT010000708.1:0-3281 GCF_054049755.1 Bradyrhizobium sp. P5_C11_2 | reverse complement strand
GGTTATGGATCCCGGCCTTCGCCGGGATGACGGCGGAGAGTGGGCGCGATGCGCCCGCTACTCCGCCACCCGCTGCTGCAATCTTGCCTTCACGATGCCGTCGCGCGCGAGCTGATCGGCGCGTTCGTTCTCGGGGTGGCCGGCGTGGCCCTTGACCCAGTGCCAGCGCACCTCGTGCGCCTTCAGCGCAGCATCGAGGCGCTGCCATAGCTCGACATTCTTCACCGGCTTCTTGTCGGCGGTGCGCCAGCCGTTGCGCTTCCAGCCGTGGATCCAGCCGGTGATGCCCTGCCGCACATACTGGCTGTCGGTGTAGAGATCGACGGTGCACGGCTTCTTCAGCGCTTCGAGCGCGGAGATCGCCGCCATCAACTCCATCTGGTTGTTGGTGGTGTGACGCTCGCCGCCGTTCAGCTCCTTCTCCTTGTCGCCGAACTTCAGGATCGCGCCCCAGCCGCCGGGCCCGGGATTTCCCGAGCAGGCGCCGTCGGTATAGATCGTGACATTGGGACGCTCGCTCACGCGACCAGTCCTGACGGCAGCAGCCCGTAGTCGCGCACGCTGGAGACGCTCTGGTGGAAGCGCAGCTTGCGAAAATATTCCAGCGGATCCTTCGGCTTGACCAGCGCGCCCGGCGGCACGTTGAGCCAGTCGACCAGCCGCGTCAGCAGGAAGCGGATCGCCGCGCCGCGCGCCAGCAGGGGCAGCGCGGCCTCCTCGGCCTCGGTCAGCTTGCGCACGCGGCCATAGGCATTGAGGAAGGCGCGCGCCTTGGTGACGTTGAAGGAGTGATCCGCCTCGAAACACCAGGCGTTGAGGCAGATCGCGATGTCATAGGCCAGCATGTCGTTGYAGGCGAAGGTGAAGTCGATGATGCCCGAGAGCTGGTCGCCGAGGAAGAAGACGTTGTCGTTGAAGAGGTCGGCGTGGATCACGCCCTCGGGCAGATGCTTCGGCCAGACGCCGCTCTCGAGATGATCGAGCTCGGCTTCGAGGAACGCGCGCAGGCCCGGCTGCACCTCGTCGGCACGGTGTGACGCCGCATCGAACAGCGGCCGCCAGCCGGAGACCGAGAGCGCGTTGGCGCGCCTGATCGCGAAGTTGGCGCCGCCCAGATGCATCTTGGCCAGCGCCTCGCCGACGCCGGCGCAATGGCTCGCGTTCGGCTTGCGCGGCCAGACACCTTCGAGAAAGGTGATGATCGCAGCCGGCCGTCCCGACAGCTCGTGCAGCGCCTCGCCGTCCTTCGCCTTCACCGGCAGCGGGCAGTTGATGCCGTGCTCGGCGAGATGCGTCATCAGCGCGAGGAAGTACGGCAGGTCGTTCTTCGCCACGCGCTTCTCGTAGAGCGTGAGGATGAACGAGGCTCGGCCGTTTCCTTGGGTGGTGTGCAGCAGGAAGTTGGAATTCTCGACGCCCTCGGCGATGCCCTTGTAGGAGAGCAACTCGCCGAGATCGTATTGCTTCAGGAAATCCGCAAGCTCGTCGGCGGCAACGTCGGTGTAGACCGCCATAAAAGTCTACTCGGCGGCGGCTTCGGGGCGCACCTGGCGCGGCAACGGGAAGAACTCGTTCTCTTCCGCGGCCGAGACCGTCTCCACATGCAGCGTGAAGCGCTCGGCGAAAGCGTCCATGATCTCCTCGACGATCACTTCCGGTGCCGAGGCGCCCGCGGTGATGCCGAGGCTGGTGATGTTCTCGAACCGCTTCCAGTCGAGGTCGGCGGCGCGCTGCGCCAGCACCGCGATCGGGCAGCCCTCGCGCTCGGCGACCTCGCGCAGGCGCTGCGAGTTCGACGAATTCGGCGCACCGACCACGATCAGCGCGTCGACCACCGGCGCCACCTTCTTCACCGCGAGCTGGCGGTTGGTGGTGGCGTAGCAGATGTCTTCCTTGTGCGGACCGTTGATGTTCGGGAAGCGCTCCTTCAACAACGCCACGATCTCCGCGGTGTCGTCGATCGACAGCGTGGTCTGGGTCACGAAGGCGATGTTGTTCGGATCCTTCGGCGTGATGGTCTTGGCGTCCTCGGCGGTCTCGATCAGGGTCACGGCGCCGACCGGGAGCTGGCCGAGCGTGCCGACCACTTCGGGGTGATGGGAATGGCCGATCAGGAAGATCTCGCGGCCGCGCTTGAAATGGATCGCGGCCTCGCGGTGCACCTTGGTCACCAGCGGGCAGGTCGCGTCCAGCGAGAACAAATTGCGGGACTGGGCGTCGGCCGGAACCGATTTGGGCACGCCATGGGCCGAGAACACCACCGGCGCGGAGGTATTTTCCGGGATTTCGGCGAGCTCCTCGACGAAGATGGCGCCCTTCTTTTTCAAYCCGTCGACGACGTATTTGTTGTGCACAATCTCATGGCGAACATAGACGGGGGCGCCGTACTTATCGAGCGCCCGTTCCACGGTGTCGATCGCCCGGACCACCCCGGCGCAGAAGCCGCGGGGAGAACAAAGCACGATCTTGAGGTCTGGTTTGGCTGACATTGAGCGATCTCGGGACCGAATCACCTCGCCAAATGGGCGGGAAGCGGTCGATGGGTGGAATAGGGCTTAGGTACGGGCTTACAGGGAATTGGGCCCCCTTTCGGGCGCTGTCAAGGCACTATCTATAGCAGAACCATTGCGTGGCTAGCCCCTCCGGGCTTATATAGCGCGAATTCCCAGTCATCGCTGATGACCACCGGCTTCGCCTCCAAAGGGGTGGGCGAAGCACAAAGGAGATTTGCCATGAGCAACGCACCTCTGATGCCCAAGGCGACCGCCGTCTGGCTGCTCGACAACACCGCGCTGACCTTCGACCAGGTCGCCGATTTCACCAAGATGCACCCCCTGGAGATCCGGGCGATCGCCGACGGCGACGCCGCCCAGGGCATTAAAGGCATGGACCCCATTTCCAACGGCCAGCTGACCCGCGAGGAGATCGAGAAGGCCGAGAAGAACCCGGATTTCCGGCTCCGCCTCCAGGAGAGCAAGGTGGTGCTGCCGCCCCAGCCCAAGCGCAAGGGCCCGCGTTACACCCCGGTCTCGCGCCGCCATGAGCGCCCGAGCGCCATCCTCTGGCTGCTGCGCAACCATGCCGAGCTGAAGGACGCCCAGATCATGCGCCTGGTCGGCACCACCAAGAGCACGATCGCCAGCGTCCGCGACCGCACCCACTGGAACACGTCGTCGCTGACCCCGATCGATCCCGTGACCCTCGGTCTCTGCTCGCAGATCGAGCTCGATTTCGAGGTGGCGCGCGCGGCCAAGGAAAAGCCGATCGACGCAGCCTATGGC
>NZ_JBFULT010000707.1:0-3288 GCF_054049755.1 Bradyrhizobium sp. P5_C11_2 | reverse complement strand
GATGTGATCTCGTCCACGGTGCGGACGACGACGAGCGAACCCGATGGCCGCTCAGCTCCGTTCGGATGCGGGGAGGCCATCAATCACCGGCCTCGGCGAGCTGGTTCGATGCGCGCATCACGGCGCGCAGGATTTCGACATGGGTGCCGCAACGGCAGAGATTGTAACGCAGCGCCGCCAGCGCCTCCTGCTCGGTGGGCTGCGGGTTGATCGCGAGCAGCGCCTTGGTGGTCATGATCATGCCGTTGAGGCAGTAGCCGCATTGCGCGGCCTGCTCGTCGATGAAGGCCTGCTGCACCACGTCCGGCTTCTCGCGCGTGCCGAGTCCTTCGAGCGTCACGATGTCGCGTCCGGTGCAGCCGCTGATCGGGATGACACAAGAACGTGCCGCGGCGCCGTCGATCAGGACAGTACAGGTGCCGCATTCGCCGAGACCGCAACCGTATTTCGGACCGTTGAGCGCGAGGTCGTTGCGCAGCACATAGAGCAGCGGCGTCTCTCGCGCCGCCGCGACGTCGTGGATCCTGCCGTTCACGGTGAGGCGGATCGGTGTCTGCGTCATCCTCGTTCCCAGATCGACTCGTTAAGCGCCGCGGACCAACGGTTCGCAAAAATTCTACGTCGTGACGATACCGTTTGTACACAAACGTGCAAGCCGGCATGCCGCAGTGCAGCGCGATTGCCCGGTTTGTGGACAGAGCGGGGAGGCAAATGAGGTTTTATTCGGCAGCCGCATCTTTTCGCGCGCGCCGCCGCTTGACAGCCCTCGGGAGCGCGCGCAACATCGTTCGTATACGAATGATAAGCCCCTGTGATCCGCTGGCCTGCACATGGTGACTGAAACGACGAGCGCTGCCACCGACAAGATCCGCTGCGATGCCTGTCCGGTGATGTGCTACATCAAGCCGGGCGCGGCGGGCGCCTGCGACCGCTATGCCAACCACGACGGCAAGCTCGTCCGCGTCGATCCGCACATCATCCTCGAACGCACGGTGTCGCAGGGCGGCAAGCTGGTGCCGTTCAGCCGCACGGAAGACTGGGACGGCAAGCTCGTCCACGAGCCCTCGACCTTCGTGACCGCGATCGGTGCGGGCACCACCTATCCCGATTACAAGCCGGCACCGTTCATCGTGTCGTCCGAGGTCGACGGCGTCGACATGGTGACGGTCGTCACCGAGGGCATCTTCTCCTATTGCGGCATCAAGGTGAAGATCGACACCGACCGCTATCTCGGGCCGGAGACCGCGACCGTGCGTGCGCAGGGCGAGGCGGTCGGCCACGTCACGACCAGCGAATACGGTTCGCAGATGCTGTCGCTCGGCGGCGTGCATCATCTCACCGGCGGCTCCAAGAAGGAGGGCCGCGTCACCTGCGACACGCTGATGGATCTCGCCAACTGCAAGGCGGTCGAGCTCACCATCGACGGCGGCGCGAGCGTGGTGGTGCAGGCCGGCCAGCCGCCGATCGTGAACGGCACGAAAGAAGAGCGCATGCGCGTCGGCTGCGGCTCGGCGACGATCGGCATGTTCGCCAAGCAATGGCACGGCAAGGTCGACGAGGTCGTCGTGGTCGACGACCACATCACCGGCGTGCTCAGCGAGCATCAGGCCGGCAAGCTGCTCGACATCGCCGACACCGGCATCAAGATGAAGGGCCGGCGCTCGACGCCCGGCCGCTATTTCCAGGTCGCCGATCCCGGCACGGGGTGGGGCGGCACCAACATCTCCGATCCGCTGGCGATTCTCGGGCCGTTCGATGCGAAGGAGGCCAAGGCGGGCCTCTCCATGCTGATGGTCTCAACGACCGGCGAGCATTCGTCCTATTACGTGCTCGACGAGGCCTTGAAGCCAGTCGAGACCGAGATGCCGGCCGACCTTAAGTTTTCGGTGGAGCGCATCCAGGAGAATTGCGAGCCGGCGCTGTGCACGGTGTTGTTCATGGCGGGCGCCGGCGGCTCGCTGCGTGCGGGTGTCACCGACAATCCGGTGCGGCTGACGCGCTCGGTGAAGGATGCGCTGACGCGCGTCACCAGCGGTGGCGCGCCGGTCTATGTCTGGCCGGGCGGCGGCATCACCTACATGGTCGACGTGACGCAGATGCCGGCCGGCGCGTTCGGTTACGTGCCGACGCCRGCGCTGGTCGCGCCGATCGAGTTCACCATGAAACTGTCCGATTACGCCGCGCTCGGCGGACACATGGACCATGTGAAGCCGCTCTCCGAGGTGCGGGGCGGTGACGATGTCCGTCAGCTGCCCTGGCAGGGCCCGATCCCGGGGCGTCGCGCATGAAGCGGCTCCCGCAAATCGCATTGCTGTCTGATGGCCGGCGGCTGCATTTGCAGGATGGTCCGATTGATCTGATCGTGGAGGCGAGGGGGCGCGAGCACGAGGTGCGCGCGGCCTATGAGGCGGCTGCCCGGCGCTTCACCGGCCTGCTTGACGAGCTCTGCGCGGAACTGACGGAATTGCGGATGGCCGCCGAGGTAGCGCGCACTCCGCTCAGGGGCGTCGTGGCGCGCCGCATGCACGCTGCCGTCGCGCCCTATGCCGCCGGTGGCTTCATCACGCCGATGGCAGCGGTGGCGGGAAGTGTGGCGGAGGAAATTCTGGCGGCAATGCTGAATGCGGCGTCACTCGATCGGGCCTATGTCAACAATGGCGGCGATATCGCGCTGCATCTCGGCGCGGGTGAACATTTTTCGGTCGGCCTGATGGACAGGCCCGACCGCGACGGCGTGATGCGGACCATGAGGGTCGAGGCCGATGATCCCGTGCGCGGCATCGCGACCAGCGGACGCCACGGCCGCAGTTTTTCGCTCGGCATTGCCGATGCCGTGACGGTGCTCGCGGCAACGGCAGCGCAAGCCGATGCGGCGGCGACGATGATCGCCAACGCGGTCGATCTGCCCGGGCATCCGGCCATCCTCCGCCGGCCCGCCAACGAGTTCCAGCCCGACAGCGATCTCGGCGCGYGTCTCGTCACCCGCGATGTCGGTGAATTGTCGCGGGTCGAGATTCGCAAGGCGCTGGAATCTGGCGCGGAATGTGCACGGCAATTGTTCGGTCGCGGGTTGATCGAGGGTGCCGTGTTGCAGCTTTGTGGTGATATGCTTGTCATCGGAACAAAAGATATTGAGCGGCAACGATCGCGCCCGTCTGTGCTGGAGAACGCGGTTCATGCCTGAACAGGGACGAGCCCAAGGGAAACAATCATGAGCGCGATCATCCGCAAGATCGTCACCGTCGTCGAAGAGACGCAGATGGAGATGGGCCGCCAGGTGTCGACGAC
>NZ_JBFULT010000706.1:0-3302 GCF_054049755.1 Bradyrhizobium sp. P5_C11_2 | reverse complement strand
CCGCAGGATCATCATTCCGCACGACGCCGACGCCTACAAACAGCGCAACCGCATCGAGCGCTGCTTCTGCCGGCTCAAACACTTCCGACGCTTGGCAACCCGTTATGACAGGCGAACCGCCAACTTTACCGGCTTCATCCATCTCGCAGCCGCAATGATCTGGATGCAATAAATGTCGATCGGTCCTAGGGCGAGTCCTCATGAACGTCGGCTTCCGAAGATAAAGCGGAAGTCGCCCCGCGTGGTCGCCATCGACAGCTTCTGACCCGAAACAGATTGCAGCGTGATCAGCATCACAGAGCCGAAGCTTGCCTTTCGGCAGGCTCCGCCTACGCTGCGCACATGTTATTCGGGGCTGTGATGGGCGCGTTTCGCTGGTTTTCATTGGTCTTTTTCATCTTGCTGACGTGCGGCTCGGCGCATGCCGAGCGGCGCGTTGCGCTGGTGATCGGCAATTCCGCCTACAAGAGCGTGCCGAGGCTCGCCAACCCCGCAAACGATGCCGCTCTGGTCGGCGCCATGATCAAGAAGGCCGGGTTCGACTGGATCGACATCAGGACCGATCTCAGTGTTGCCGAGATGCGCAAGGCTCTGCGCGACTTTGGTGGACGGGCGCGAGACGCTGAAGTTGCCGTCATMTATTACGCTGGTCACGGCATCGAGTTGGACGGAACCAACTACCTCATTCCGACGGATGCGACTCTTGAGACCGACAGCGACGTTCTCGATGAGACCGTGGCGCTCGACCGGGCGCTGTTCGCCGTCGAGCCCGCGAAGCAGCTTCGGCTCATCATACTGGACGCATGCCGCGACAATCCCTTCGCCAAGACAATGAAGCGCACGGTCGCCGCCCGCGCCATCGGGCGCGGCCTCGCCAAGATCGAGCCGACCAGCCCGAACACGATGATTGCGTTCGCCGCCAAGGCGGGGTCAACCGCCTCGGATGGCGATTCAAAGAACAGCCCCTTCGCCGCAGCGCTGGTCGAGCGATTGCCAACGCCCGGTCTCGACCTGCGCAAGGCGTTCGGGTTCGTCCGCGACGATGTCCTGAAGAGCACCAGCTACAAGCAGGAGCCGTACGTCTACGGCTCGCTCGGCGGCGATGACGTGTCGCTCGTCCCTGCCAAGCCGGTCGTCGCCGGGCCGCAGGCCAACCCGGACAGCGAAATCCGGCGCGACTATGAACTGGCGCTCCAGCTTGGCACGCGCGATGTGTGGACCGCCTTTCTCAATCGCCATCCGAGCGGGTTCTACACCGACCTGGCCAAGGCCCAGCTAAATCGGATTGCCGCCGAGGATGCGCGTGCTGCGGCCGCCGAGAAGGCCCGGCAGGCCGAGGACGAGAAGGCCCGGCTCATCGCCGACCGCGCCAAGAAGGCCGAGCAGGACAAGGCGGCGGCCGCCGCCAAGGCCGCCGAGGACGCCCGGCTTGCCGCCGAGAAGGCCAAGCAGCTCGAGGACGCCAAGGCGGCCGCGGCCGAGCAGCGCAGGAAGGACGCCGAGGCGGCTGCGAAGGCGCTCGCCGACAAGCTGGCCGCCGAGAAGGCGCTGGCCGCGAAGCTCGCGAGCGACAAGGCCGCCGCCGAGCCGGCGGCGAAGCAGGCCGCCGAGAAACAAGCCTCCGCCAACGCCGAGCAGAAGGTCGCGGCTGTAACGCCCTCCTCGACCCCGCCGGCGATGTCGCCGCAGGAAACGACGAAGCTGGTGCAGTCGGAACTCCGCCGCGTCGGCTGTCTGACGGCCTCGGCGGACGGCGACTGGAACGCGTCGTCACAACGCTCGCTGACGCTGTTCAACAAATACGCCGGCACGAAATTCGACACCAAGCTCGCGAGCTTCGATGCGCTGGACGCGATCAAGGCCAAGCCGGGCCGCGTCTGCCCGCTGGTGTGCGACCATGGCTTCAGGGCCGACGGCGATGCCTGCGTAAAGATCGCATGTCGCCCGGGCTCTCGCGTCAACGACGACAATGAATGCGAGAAGGTGCAGGACAAGAAGCCGGT
Organism: Bradyrhizobium sp. P5_C11_2; assembly: GCF_054049755.1. Lineage (NCBI taxonomy): Bacteria > Pseudomonadati > Pseudomonadota > Alphaproteobacteria > Hyphomicrobiales > Nitrobacteraceae > Bradyrhizobium > Bradyrhizobium sp. P5_C11_2. The sequence goes on along the minus strand of NZ_JBFULT010000706.1, from coordinate 1,299 downwards.
CGCGACGCGTGACGGTAACGGCAGCCGTGACGCCGAGCGCAAGCAAATCGAGTCCACGCCACCGAAGCGGGAGGCGAAGCCATCGGGGCAAATCTACTGCAATAATGCCGGTTGCCGCCCGGTTCGACCCGGCTGTCGCCTTGAGACTTACAGGAGTGGCGTAACGGTGCCGAGCAACGGAGCTGTTGGAAGCCTTGTCGAGGTCTGCAATTGAAGCCAACCAAGGGATGCCGCGAACAAGCCCGGTCATGCCCGTCTCCTGAGCTCAGACTGTCTCTCCAACGCCTCCGGCGGTGCAATTAATTCTTGATTCTTCGGACCCGCGAAAGCGGCCCGAGTCATTGAGTGTCACCGCAATCCCGGATCAAGACCGGTCACGATCCGAACGCCGCAAGGCCCGCCGACGCAACCTGCGCGTCCTGGGTTGATTGCATGCCTGACACTCCGATCGCGCCGATCACCCTGCCGTCGCGCACGATCGGAAGGCCGCCTTCCAGTGGGGTCAGATTGGTCATGCCCAGAAGCCGCAGATGAAGGCCGCCGTTGGCAAGCGCGGATTCGAAGGCCGCGGTCGACCGCCTGAAATCGACCGCCGTTTTCGCCTTCTGCTGGGCGACAAGCACGCTGCCATGCTGCGCCTGATCGAGACGGTAGAGCAGGACGAGATGGCCGCCGCTGTCGGTGACGGCGATCACCATCGGCCATCCATGACGTTGCGCTTCGGCGCGTGCCGCGCCGGCGACGAGCGTCGCCTCGTCGAGTGTGATGGGGGCGCCATAGAGGGGCGTCAGGGCTGCAAGAGGCGCTTGTGCCGTGGGGTCGATTGTCGTCATGGAGAGCTCCGGTTGGCTGCGGGCTCATCAACAACATATCGCGCATCCGGTGATAATATATGAGATCGAGGATACATTATCTCACTTTTCGAGAGAATAGCCCCTGCCCTCGCTTGCGGACTACACGACGTTTCTGGCTATCGTTGACGAGGGCAGCCTGACGTCGGCAGCAATTCGCCTTGGCAGATCGCTTCAGGCGGTGAGCCGGTCGCTGGCGCGGCTCGAGCAGGATCTCGGCGTGGAGCTGGTGTCGCGGACGACGCGGCGCCTGCATCCCACGACGGCGGGGCTCCACTTTGCCGACCGCATCCGCCTGGCACTCACGACCATCGACGGCGCGCGCGAAGATCTGCTTGCCAGCGACCGGCGCCTCGCCGGCACCATCCGCATCGGCACATCGAGCCTGGATCTGCTTGCCAGCGACCGGCGCCTCGCCGGCACCATCCGCATCGGCACATCGAGCCTG
>NZ_JBFULT010000705.1:0-3306 GCF_054049755.1 Bradyrhizobium sp. P5_C11_2 | reverse complement strand
GGAGTAGGGTTGCTGCCAGCGAAAAGCCGCCCCAGGCGAGGAGATAACCGGCCGCAAACCAGCCGGTCGCGGCGAACGGCTTGCCCTGCGCTTTGCCCTGCCGACCCACGCGGGCGTATATGAGGATCATGGGCGCTGCCGAGGGTGCCATCATTCCGATCATCATCACGGCCCACATCAGCAACACATACGCGAACTCGATCGCTCGCCATGGTTCGTTGGCCGGCAGCATGATGCCGATCCCGGCCGGGATCATGCGGAGCCCGGTCATGTCCATGCCGCCCATGTCCATGTCGTTGGCGAGCCAGAGCACATAGCTCCATGCCAGCGCGACAATGATGCCGATTGCGCCGCCGACGACCCAGCGATCGCGCCGCAGCACGGTTTCCAGGGCGCTGTCGGTCATTCGCGATTGACGTTGCCGGCCTCGTCGCAGGGTCGGTGTCAGGAGTTGCATCAAGCCTGGTTCGACCAGCGGATTGGCGCATAGAGGCCGTTCTTGCCGGAATTGTCCCAGCGCATGCCGTGATCGCTGAACGTATTGCCGGCGGCGCCGACTGCCAACACCATCCTGTCGGGGCTGACCGGGTGGCCGATGTTCGTCCACATTTCCCCGCTCGGATGCATGGTCGGCAACGGATCGACGGACATGTGCAGGATACCCGGGATTTCCGCGGACCGCGTCTTGCCGTCGATCCGGAATGCGATCGGGACCTTGCGCACCCCGAGGTTCTTGCTGATCAGCGGTGTGAACGCGGCCATAGGTCCACCGGCGGTGCCGGTGAAGATCGCAGCTAGGGCCTCGGTCTGCGCATCATCAGCGCGCTGATCGATGTAGGCGGCCACCGACCAATCTCCGTCTGCCATGACCCCAGGTGCGTGGAGGATAACCAGGACATTGAGTCCATCGAGCGCGATGTCGCCATAGCGGCCACTCTCGACGTGGAAGATCAGCGGTACGTTGCAAAAGCCCTCGGTCGGTCGCGAGGTCAACGGCGGGGCCGCCGACACGAGGCAGGGACACACGATGCTGCAACTGCAATTTTCGAAATAGTCACCGGAAAGGTGCCATGGGACATCTGCCATCGCTCTCTCCCGCTAGGCCGAACCCGATAGATTGCTTTCGAATGAGCTACGTGTAGTTGAAAGTTACGCTGCGCGGGGAAGTCCCGCAAGGCGAAATGCACCTAACCGCTTTGCCCGTTTCCGCAAGCCATTGAAATCGCAGCAAATGCGGCCGCCCTCCGAGCGCACCAGCCTCGACATCCTGATCTACGCCAGCCGAGCCAGCACGGGCGCCGGCCCGTTCATCCATATTCCTCGCCGATGCCGTATTCCTTGTAGATCTCAAGCGGATCTGTCTCCGGGAACAGACGGCATTTGGCCTGGGCGAGGTGCAGGCTCACCGCCGCCGGCTCCTTGCCGTTCGCAAGCATCTTCCGGATGTCGTCCATATGCGCGCTCGGCTGGTGCTTCGGCTCGAGCTGTTCGAGCGCAACCAGCGCGGTCGCGAGCGCCTCGGTCAAAACCCAGTCGTCGTGGCCGGTGATTCCCTTCTTCGGCATCGGCAGACCCCGCATGCGAATAGCGGTGACAGTCTATCGCGGCTTCCGCCGAATCTCCATTGAGCCGTCGCGGGGGCGGGCGTGTGGGACGGGCGGGCTCGCCGCGCGCTTGCATTGTGGCCGAGTGTGGCTAAAAGGCGCCCGCGCGCGGGCGATCTTATCTTTGCCGCAACACAATTGGCGTAGATGGGCCTGCGCGGCATCCAGGCCGGCTGTTCCGGTCTGCGCCCCATATCCCCGAATTCGCAACACGATCTGGTTGCGCTCAAGGCTGGAGCCAGCATGGCCTTTCTAAGCATCGCCTACCGCTTCCTGACCAACTTCGCGTTCCTGGCGATGGTGTATTTCAGCCTGAACTTCATGGAGAAATATCCGAACCGGGCGATGCTCGCGATCCTGGTGCTGGTCTACAGCGCCATGCGTGCGGCCTCGACGCTGCGCTCGTTCTACTTCTTCCAGAAGATCGAGAAGCTCGAGGGCGAGACGCGGCGGCTCCAGGGGCCCATCAATGACGGGAGCGGCGGAACCAACGCGCGCAAGCAGGTGGTGGCCGACGTTGCCCGGCTGCGCCGTGACGGCGAGCTGAAGTCCTATATGGACCTGTTCTTCCTGGCGCTGATCGTGCTGCTCTGCGTCGCCAACATCATGCGGCAGTAAAGGCCTACTGCGCGCGTTTCTTCAGGCTGGCCACGCGGGTCGGACGCGGCGCGGCGCTGGCGGCCTCCGCGGCGTGCTTGGCTGCGCCATGCGCGGCATGCGCCGTGCGGCGCACCGGCAACTTGGCGACCTTGCGCTTGGCCGGATGAGGCGTCTCGGCCGCCACGGCCAATCGCGTCGCAGCGCGCCGCGTCAGCGTCGTGGACAGCAGAACCTCGAGCGAGCCTTCCGGAATGGCGTAGAGGTCGCGATCGGGGACGGGCAGGGTGGCCGCGACATTCGCCTGGGCCAGGGTCCGGCGCGGCAACAGCGGCCGATGCGCCGGCTGCGCGTTGAGATCGGCGAGGCTCGGTGCCGGAAGCGTTCTGGTCTCGGTGTAGACAAAATTGGGCACCGCCGGCCAGCGCGCGATCGGCGTCGTCTCCGACGGCGGATGCAGCAGCCATTCCACCGGCGTGGTCGGCGTCGCCGGCCGGTCGGCCGTCGCGGGCACCACATGCACGATGCGATAGCCGCGCGCCTTGAGGTCGCGGATGATCTTCGGCAGCGCCGCCACGGTGCGGGCCTGGATGTCGTGCAGCAGCAGGATGCCCTTGCCCTTGGCCTCCAGCCGCTGGATTGCAAGCTGATAGACCCGGTCGGATGACACGTGGCGCCAGTCGTCGGCCGGGAAGTCGGCGCTCCAGACCTGGATGCCGCGCGAGATCAGAAGGTTCTCGACGCCATCGGCGCGCATCAGGCCGGGAATCCGGAAGAACGGCGCGAGCTTGGACGGATCGGTCATCGCGGCCGACGTCCATTCGATGCCGCCGTTGATCTCGGCCTCGGACTTCTCGATCGGCATCCGGTCGAACGTCAGCGGATGGTTCATGCTGTGGGTGCCGACGGTGTGCCCGGCGGCGACCAGCTTGCGTACGCCCTCGGGGTTCGCCTTGGCCTGGCTGCCGATGATGAAGAAGGTCGCCTTGATGCACTCGTCGGCGAGGATCTGACGCACCTGATTCGAATATTTCGGCAGCGGACCGTCGTCGAACGTCAGGACCACTTCATGGTCCTTCAGCGGCAGCGACTCGCGGTACTGCAA
>NZ_JBFULT010000704.1:0-3313 GCF_054049755.1 Bradyrhizobium sp. P5_C11_2 | reverse complement strand
GATTACGGAGAGCCTCTGGCATTCAGAAGTGCATTTCTCAAAATTTGCGCGATGTGATAGAACTACAAACTGGCGGTATCGAGTCGCAGGAGATTACGATGCCGTTTCAATCAAAGGCACCATTGCAAACGCATATCATCGGTATAGCTATCAATATTTTCACTGGTTTTTCGACTCGATGCCTAGGATTTGGGCGCTGAAAAAGTATTTGAAGGACGAGGAGATTCTGTGGTTTGCGGGCGCTCTGAATCAAGGATTTCACCGGCCTAGCCTGGAGCTTCTAGATCTCGATTTCAGTCGATTTCTGCGCTTCGAAGGCAGCGCCGTCATTCAGTTTGAGCGCGCCTACAACGCAGCTTTTAGGTTTACCGAGAATATTAATACGTTGCGCCCGGATTTCAACAGCGGCACTTATAATGCTGGATGGGCTGATGACTACGTAGCCGATTTGCGGGATCGTGCGGTAGCGAAAGTTCGAGATCTCTCTCCTGCAACGAATAGCGAGCGGATTTACGTCGCCCGACCAGATACAACTCATAGAAAAGTAGTGAACGAGGATGAGGTGCTTCGCCTGCTCGGACAACACGGGTTCGAGTGCATAGCTCCGGGGACAAAAACTTTCTTCGAGCAGATCGCAATTTTCCGGAAGGCCAAGTTCGTCATTGGCCCGCATGGAGCCGGCTTCACGAACCTGCTGTGGTCGAATCCCGGCACTGTCGTTCTTGAGTTCATGCCGGGGTCATTGTCTGATGTAGGCTACCGGTTTCTCTCGAATTTCGCGGGCCACAGGCACAACGTACTTCTTTGCGACGAGTTGGCTCACCCTATGGGAAATGCATATGCCAACATGGAGGTAGACATCGATGCGCTGCGCGCGGCGCTGAAAGAGCTCGACGTTTAAGCTAACTCGACTGTTGAAGGCAGGACAACCCTATCCGCATCCCGGCGGATGGGGCGGGCAGGCCCGCGGGCCTCCGAGATGTCGAAGGCGGTTTGGATAGGGCGATTCGAATGGAGGAGAAGGTGCGCCTCTTCGAGGTGACGTGTCTGCCCGGCCAGTCCGTCTCCCTCGTCGCCCGCCGCCACGGGCTGAACGCCAACCAGCTGTTCACGTGGCGTCGACTGATGGAGCGCGGCGCGTTCACGGCCGCCGGGGCCGGTGAAGAGGTGGTACCAGCCTTCGAGTTTCGTGCTGCCCAGCAGCAGATCCGTGAATTGCAACGGTTCCTGGGCAAGAAGAAGCTGGAGACCGAGATCCTGCGCGAGGCGATGGAGCGGGTCGCCGCCCCCAAAAAATCGCAGTCGTGCGTGACCTCGTGGCCGGGGGACGGCCGGTGAGCGCCGGTGGCTTCGGCCTTGGGTGTGTCGCGCCCACTCCCCGCCTCCTCCCGGCTGATGACCCCCGCCCGGAAGCCCCTGCGCGACGCGGTCGTCCGCTTGCACCCGATGCCGAGCTGCTCAGCGCGATCAAGGCGCTCATCGCGGATCTGCCGACCTACGGCTATCGCCGCGTCTACAGACGGCAGGCATCACGGGCTCGGACATCCGCGACGCGATGGTGGGGGCGGTCGAGCATCGCTTCGGGTCGACCAACCAGCTACCAAGCCTGATCGAGTGGCTGACCGACCGGGCAGCTGCTACCTGGCCCGCGGCACCCGCCGCTTCGCCCGCGACCTTGGGTCAGTGCCAAGAACGACGCCGCTGGAGAGCCCGCAGAGTAAAGGCACAGCCGAGGCGTTCGTGYGGACCTCGAAGCGCGACTACGTGTACGTCACGCTTCTGCCAGATGCCGAGAGCATGCTGCGTCAGCTTCCTGTTTGGCTGGCGCACTCCAACGACCTTCACCCTCATCGCGCGCAGGGCTGCCACTCCCCGCGACAGTTCATCGCTCGATCAATCTGGGAGACCCTATCCGGTCTTTAAGGGGCAACAACATGCGGAGCATTGCAGGTTCGCTCACTGCCGCTTATGGCTGGATCGCAGAAGATGGAGGTTCAGTAGCATGGCTCTAGGTTGTCCGATTTGCGCCTCTCAGACAACGAACATCTATACAATAGTAGATGATTTCAGGTACTTCGAGTGTGCGGGCTGTGACTCTATATATATCGATCCAGGCGTGCTCGACGAGATAGATCGTGGGCGTTCATTAGTGGATTATGGAGGAGAATATTGGGAGAATGAGCTGAGCGCCGCCCGTTCTCGGTCCTACGGCCCAGCGCTTGCGCGTGTCGCGGAGGTGTTTTTGTATGCGCGGCGCTCAATCGATGTATTTCTCGATATAGGTGCAGGTGCGGGTTTCCTACTAGATGCTTGTGCCACTTATCTTCCGAACTCAAAGCACAGATTTTTTGGGATTGAGAAGTTTCCGCCGGCTGGTTTGAATCGCACGAATAGCAATCTGATAACTGGAGAAATTGCCGAAATAAATTTCAAAGTAGATGCTGGATGTTGCATCGAAGTTATTGAGCATTTAACCCCCAGTATGCTCCGTGAGATGTTAAGCGACATCTCGGTTGTAGCCAACGAAAATTCGATATTTATATTTAATTCCGGGCAGCCGTCATTTGTGCGTAACGAGAACCCAGCCTACCTTGATCCACGCGGGCGTGGCCACATAATGTCATATTCATTGTCTGCCATTTCCAAATTGGCCGAACCTGCTGGCTTCCGGGTGCATGCGCTTGAAGGTAAGACTTGGGCGTTTATTTTAGAGAAAACGTTAGCTTCTGACACTGTGCCTATGAAGGACCGTATTTGGACACCTGTTCAGGCCAACCTAGATGTTTTGAATGACCCCGACATGGGTTCACTTATGCACATCCTGGGAATTGAAACCGCGCGCGCTTATGGGTGACGTCGGCCTTATCTGACCGGCTAGTTCTGAGGTAGTTCCCGGTCAGGTAGTAACCTCGTGACCAGGATAATCAAATGGCTCGTCGGAAAGGCGGCGATGGCCTCCACGAGGTCCGAGAATCAAGCGGTAAAATTTGGCCAATGTGCGCTTCGCAAAAGTCAGCCTCGTGAGATGCTCAGTCTGAATTGGTGCTGAGTGCCAGAAGAATTGGTTTGCATTTGGTTGGTGCTAAGCCCTGGAGAATAGCTCCAGCTACGGGAACAGACGGAGAGAGGCCCATTTTGGTGGTGGCTGGCCTGGAGCCGGCTCCGGCGCGGTATTTTTGTGCTCGGTCAGCTCGGCTCGACACGAAGCTTGAATGCAAGCAGACACGGGGGGGTGGGGGGGGGGGGGGGGGGGGGGGGGGGGGGGGGGGGGGGGGGGGGGGGGGGGGGGGGGGGGGGGGGGGGGGGGGGGGGG
>NZ_JBFULT010000703.1:0-3317 GCF_054049755.1 Bradyrhizobium sp. P5_C11_2 | reverse complement strand
GCGCTGCACGCGGTGGCTCTTGAGATAGCCGCGCGCGCCACAATGCAGCATCGCCGCATGCGCCGCCGCGACGCTGGCCTCGCCCGCGCGCAGGCGCAGCGCGATCACCTTGCGCCAGTAGGTCTCCTCTTCGTTGTAGGGATCGCGCGCCAGCGCCATGGTCTCCGCCTCGAGCTCGGCGGCGAGATCGCGGACATGCACCGGCTGCTGCGGCAGATAGCGGTTGATGTGGCCGAGCGGACCCCCGACCTCGTCCATGATGTTGACGCAGTCCCGGATCAGGCCGAGCGCCATGCCGGCCTGGAGCAGGATGAAGCCGGCGCGGATCTTCTTGACGAAGGGCGCGGCGGGATCGGCGAGGATCAGCTCATCCGGCACGAAGACGTCGCGGAACTGCACGCCATAGGTGCCGGTGCCGTCCATGGCGAGGAACGGCTTGCACGGCGTCAGCGTGATCGCGGGGTCGGAGCAGTCGGCGAGAAACATCACAGTGCCGGGCTCGCCACTTGCGATGCCCTGATCGTCCTCGCGCTCAAAAATGGTGCCGAAATAATGGTCGGGGCCGAGATTGGACACCCAGGGCAGCGCGCCGCGCACGATGTAGCCGCCCTCGACCTTGCGCCCTTTCAATTTCAGCTTCTCGATGCCGAAGAAGCTTTTCATCGGATTGGACAGCCCGGTGCCGCCGAGCAGCCGGCCGGTCGAAAAACCGTCGCCGAACCGTTTTGCCAGCTTCATGTTGGTCGAGTTGGCCGCGTACCAGACCAGCGTGTTCTGGCACCAGGCCATGAAGGCCGTGGCACCGCAGACCTCGCCGATCGCCGCCATCGCCTGGATCGCGCAGCGCAAATCCGCAGGACCCTCCTGGGGCATGTGACTGCCCCATGCGCCGACCTCGCCGAACCGGCGCAGCACCTCGGCCGGATAGACCGCGCCGTCGTCGATGCCGGCGGCGAGCGGCGCAAGCTGCTCCCGCGCGATCCGCGCCACCTCCCCTGCAATGGACGGTGCGGGCTGATCCAAAACTTCGGCCCGTGATAAAGCCAGTGAACCCATGATCGTCTCCCGCACCTTGTCCTGGTTGATGGCTAGATGCCGACCTCGAGATTGACCGGGCGGGTGAAAGTGTTGGCGACCGGCGACCATTTCTTCACATGGGCGACCAGCGCGTTGATCTCGTCCTGCGCGATGCCCTCGCACTCCATGTCGACCTTGACCCGCACATCGGTGAAGCCGACCGGCTTGTCGGAGACGTCGCCGGTGCCCCAGACCGCGGTGATGTTGAGGTCGCCCTCGAGCTCGAGCTCGAGCTTGTTGACGATCCAGCCGCGATGCACGGCGTTGGCGTGCAGGCCGACCGCAAGGCAAGAGCCGAGCGCGGCGAGCGAGGCTTCCGACGGATTGGGCGCAGTGTCGTCGCCGAGTAAGCCCGGCGGCTCGTCGACGATATAGGGTGGCAAATTGCGGATATAGTTGGCGTGGCGGAATTTTCCTTCCGCGACCGTCTTGCACTTCAAGGTCTTGATGACCTTCGGATTGGCCTTGCCGTTGGCGATCAGTTGCTCGAGGCCATTCTTGTCGATGGGYGCGAGGCAACCCGTCAGCACTGTTTTTTGAACGACGGCAGTCATCATCTTCTCCCTGGCAGAAGTGGAAATCGGTAGGATACCGAACGGTCTGTTTCCTTGCATGGAGCGTGCCAGAGGAAGCCAAAAACAAAATGCGAAGCATTGGAGCCGCTTAGCCGGCGCTGCCTGCGGATTGATCAGCCGCCTCGTGCTCAAAGGCGGAGCAGATGAGCGAGCGGATGCGAATCTTTTCAGCGCGGAACAGATGCGGCTTGCTGATGCGGCGCGGCTGCGGGTAAGTTTGGACTCATGGCAAAGACGTCATCAAAGAAGAATTCAAATCCGCCCCATGCCGGTGCCGGCGAGGACGAGTCCGCACGCGGGCGCCTCTTGAGCGCCGCGACGCATCTGTTCTGCAAGAACGGAATCAACGCCACCGGCATCGATGCGATCATCGAGGAAGCCGGCACCGCGAAGACCACGCTCTACAAGCTGTTCGGCTCCAAGACCAATCTCGTCAATGCGGTGCTGGAGAGCGAAGGCAAGCAGTGGCGCGAATGGTTCATCGGCGCCATGGAAGACGGCGGCGGCGACGCGCAGACAAAACTCACGCGCATCTTCCCGGCGCTGAAGAGCTGGTTCGCCGAAGAGCGCTTCTACGGCTGTCCCTTCATCAACGCGGTCGGCGAGCACGACAAGGACGCCAAGCAGTTCCGCAACATCGCGCTGAAACACAAGAAGATCGTGCTCGGCCACATCGAGAAGCTCGCCGGCGAGCTCGGATCGGCCGAGCCAGCGGTGTTGGCGCATCAGCTCGGGCTCCTCATCGACGGCGCCATCGTCGCAGCGATGATCTCGCGCGATCCGGGCGTGGCGGATACGGCCGCGCTCACCGCCGGCCCCCTGCTCAGCCAGTCCAAGACGAAGAAGAAGCGCGCGGCGGATCAGCTGGAAACGGTGTGAATCTTCGTAGGGTGGGCAAAGGCGCAAAGCGCCGTGCCCACCATTTCTACCTCAGTTGATCGGTCGAAGAATGGTGGGCACGCTTCGCTTTGCCCACCCTACGAGATCTATAAATTCACTATTTGGACGGGCTGATTTCGCTGGTCATTCCACAAACCGGCGAACTCCAAAACCTCTTCCACCGTCTCATTCGTGTGCGAGGTGGTCACGACAAAGCGTGTGTCATCCGTCCCGTCGCCTACGACGAGTTCATCGATGATGTCCTCGATCCGTGCGGCGCCCTCTCCGACGACTGCAATGAGAGCAACGCGATCACGAAGACACTGCTCGACAAAGGCAGCCAACAGACCTTCGCTCGATAGCGGCAGGCGAAGGACGACCCTTGACGGATAGCTCATCTAATTCTCCGCGGCGTGGCGAACAGCTCTCCCCTGACTTCGCGCCATTTTCGTGGGGTGGGTAAAGCGACTTGTCCGCCGTAGCTTGAAAATCGAAGGCGGAAGCGTGCCCACCAACGCGCTCGGAAACAAAAGTGGCGGGCACGGCGCTACGCGTCTTTGCCCATCCTACGAGAGCTACGCGCTCTGCTCGATCATCCCCTGCAGCCGCACCAGCTCCGCCTCCAGGTCGCGCTCGACATCCGCGGCCCTGATCTCCATCACCCGATAATCTCGCGCCTCCAGCCACGTCCGCCGTCCCGCCCGGTCCGCCGCGATGGTCTCGCCCTCGCCCGGATTGACCAGCTCGATCGCGATCCGGTGCGGGAACGAGTCGAAGTCCGGGATG
>NZ_JBFULT010000702.1:0-3325 GCF_054049755.1 Bradyrhizobium sp. P5_C11_2 | reverse complement strand
CTCTCCGCGAGTCCAACAGCTTCCGTCCCTGCGGAGAGCCCCCCTCACCCCAACCCTCTCCCTGCAAGCGGGGCGAGGGAGCGCCGCGCCGACGCGGATAGAGTAATGGTCCATTGCGTTCGAAGAGCCCGATAAACCGGACTCCACTTCGCCTCAAAACGTCCTAAAATCATCGGGGAAGGGATCACCGACATCGCATGACCGCGCCGACCGACGATCCATCGCCGAACCTGCCGCGCGGCTGGCTGCGCGCGGTGGTGGTGTCGGCGATCGCATTCGCCTTCGTCGGCGCGGCGGCCGGCTTCATCGTGTTCCTGTCGCAATTGCGCGGCGCCGAGGTCGCACCGGACCGCAAGGCGGACGGCATCGTGGTCTTGACCGGCGGCTCCTCGCGGGTCTCCGACGCGATGGAGTTGCTGGCTGCCGGCTACGGCAAGCGGCTCCTGATCTCGGGCGTGCACCCGACCTCCACGGCGAGCGACATTTCCCGGACGCTGCCGGAGAACCAGTCCTTCATGCATTGCTGCGTCGATCTCGACCGCACCGCGGTCTCGACCCGCGGCAACGCGGCGGAAGCGCGGCGCTGGGCCGAGGGGCGCGGCTTCAAATCGCTGATCGTTGTCACCTCCAACTATCACATGCCGCGCGCGCTCGCGGAATTCTCGCATGCGATGCCGGAGACGACGCTGATCCCGTTCGCGGTGGTCGGCGAAAAATGGCGCGAGGAGCCGTGGTGGACCTCGGCTTCGACGCTGCGGCTGCTGCTGTCGGAATATGTCAAATATATCGCCGCCGAGCTCAGGGTGCGGCTGGAGGATTTCGGGATTGACCTTTCTCCCGAAGTATCGGAGCAGCCTCAAGGCTCCCAGCCGAAACGGCCTGCCACCGCGCAGGCGAACTGACAGACCCTTGATCGGATTGTCCGGATGTTCTCGATTTTCCTGCGTTCGCTCCTCTTCAACGTCCTGTTCTATGCCGTCCTGGTGGTTTGCGCCATCATTGCACTCCCGACCTTCCTGATGCCGCCGCGGGCGATGCTGACGGTCGCCGGATGGTGGGCCGGCGCGGCGCTGTACCTGATGCGCGTGATCTGCAACATCAAGGTCGAATTCCGGGGCGTCGAGAAGATCCCGGAGGGACCGCTGGTCATTGTCTCCAAGCACCAGTCGTTCTGGGAGACGTTCGCGCTGCTGCCCTATTTCAATCGTCCGATCTTCATCCTCAAGCGCCAGCTTATATACATTCCGGTATTCGGCCAGTTCCTGATCAAGACCGGCATGATCTCGATCGACCGGAGCGCCGGCGTCAAGGCGCTGCTGGATATGACGCGCCGGGCCCGCAGTGCCGTGCGCGGCGGTTGCCAGCTCGTGATCTTCCCCGAAGGCACGCGCCGCGCGCCGGGCGCAGCGCCGGACTACAAGACCGGATTTGCCCAGATCTATTCCGCATGCGGCGTACAATGTCTGCCGGTGGCGCTCAATTCCGGTCTGTTCTGGCCGCGCCGCAATTTCATGCGTTACCCGGGAACGCTGATGGTGGAATTCCTCGATCCGCTGCCGCCCGGCCTGCCGAAGGACGAATTCATTACGCGTGTGCGCGACACGATCGAAGGCGCGACTGGTCGTATCGTCGAGGCAGGGCGGGCCGAACAGGAACGCTTGATCGGTGCTGCGCCGAGCTACGAGCGCGGCTAGCGGTTCTCGCGATCCTCGACCGGAGCCGGGGCGTGCAGGGAATGCGCTTCGCCGTGCAGCATGGTCGCGAGTTGATGCAGCTGCGCGTCGCGAAAACCTTCGGCCTCGATCGCCTTCACCGTCGCCGTCACGTAATCGCGGTTGGCGCCGGACTGGCCGTGGCCCTGGAGCACGTGGCGGTGCTGCTCGGTGAGCGACAGCCGCCCGGCATATTGCACATGGCCGCGGTCGACGACATAGGCGAGCGCGGAGACGCGCTGCCGGGCGTCGTTCTCGAGCCACACCGAGCGCATCACCTCGCGATAGACCGACGTCACCTGCTCGCGCGCCCTCAGGTAATCGACCACGTCGGCGCGATTCTTCTCCGCGACGCGGAAGGCGATGCCGCGGCAGGCGCCGCCGCGGTCGAGCCCCAGCACCAGGCCCGGCTTTTCCGGCGTGCCGCGATGCACGAAGGAATAGACGCAGAGCGCGCGATGCTCGCCGACCAGCCGCGCCGGGACGCGTTCCTCGAATTCGAAGCCCGGCCGCCACATCAGGGAGCCGTAGCCGAACACCCAGAGGTCGCCTTTGGCTGATGTGACGGAGGGGAGGGTGATTTCCGACATTTCGGGCACGGCTAGCAGAACCGCGCCCTCAAGCGAAGCGAATTCTCCGCCTTTCGTCGCAGGCCGACCTCGCTTACATTTGACAAAATCTGGGGTCAAAGGGTCGCCGCATGTCCGATATGACCGCCGCCGCAGGCCGGCGCCCCCGCTGGGGCCTATTCATCGCACCCGTCCTCCTCCTGATCCTTGCCGCAGCCTGGAGCGGCTTCTGGTTCTATGCCGCCTCGCAGGCCGAGGTCGCCGCCGACGCCTGGCGGGCGCAGGAGGCCAAATCCGGCCGCATCTATGATTGCGCCAAGCGCTCGATCGCCGGCTTTCCGTTCCGCTTCGAGGTGCAGTGCTCCGGCGCCAGCGTCGCCCTGGTGTCGCAGAATGCGAGCAAGACGCCGTTCACGGCCAAGCTCGACAACATCTTGGTCGTCGCCCAGGTCTACGACCCCAGGCTCGTCATCGCCGAATTCTCGGCGCCGGCGACGCTGACCGACGGCATCACGCAAAATTCGTTCGTGGTGAACTGGAGCAAGGGGCGCAGCAGCGTGGTCGGCTTGCCGGCCGTGCCGGAGCGCGCCTCCATCGTGTTCGACGATCCCACCATCAACCGGCTCGACGGCAGCGTGCCGGTGCCGCTCGCGCGCGCCAAGCAGATCGAGCTGCATGGACGCCTCGCCGATGGTTCGCCGCCCGCCCATCCGGTCATCGAGACCGTGCTTCATGTCGCGCAGGGCAGCATCCAGGGCGTTCATCCCTTGCTCGCCGAGCCGTTCGAGGCCGACACGCGCGCCAAGATCACCGGCCTGTCCGACCTCACGCCGAAACCCTGGCCGCAGCGCTTCCGCGAGATCCAGGCCGCCGGCGGTCATATCGAAATCGTGCAGTCCCGGATCCAGCAGGGTGAGATGATCGCGGTCGCGGCCGGCACGCTCGCCCTCTCGGCCAATGGCCGTCTCGACGGCGAATTGCAGATGACGATGACGGGCCTCGAGCGGGTCATTCCGGCGCTCGGCATCGAGAAGATGCTGGAAG
>NZ_JBFULT010000701.1:0-3326 GCF_054049755.1 Bradyrhizobium sp. P5_C11_2 | reverse complement strand
ACCATGAGCTTGACTGGCGCGATCGACCCCGTCGCCGCACCTCTGCTGGGCGAGCATACGGAGGACGTCTTGCGTGATATGCTTGGCTACGACGAGGGTCGGATCACGGAGTTCGCTCAAAAGGGTGTCTTTGGATCAGGCAAGCCATCGACGTCGGTTTGAGCCCGAGCGGGCGGCGGCACTGGCTTGCGAACCAGCCCGGCTGAGCTGGGCGGTTCATCCTTAAGTGGAGGGATTGACGATGAACATCCGGCTCTACGGTTTCTGGCGATCGATCGCATCGTTCCGCGTGCGCGTTGCGCTGAAGCTCAAGGGGCTGCCGTTCGAGGAAATTCCGGTCGACATCCTGTCCGGGGAGCAGTTCCATCCGGACTATGACGCAGTCAACACTGAACGCGTCGTTCCCACCCTGGTGCATGGCGACCACCGCGTATTTCAATCGCTGGCGATCATCGAGTATCTCAATGACCTCATGCCGCAGCCGAGGTTGCTGCCGGCGGATCCCGCCGACCGTGCCTATGCGCGATCCCTGGCCTTGATCACGATCGCGGATGCGCATCCGTTGGTGACTCCGCGTGTGCGCAACCACCTTGTCAAGGTGCTCGGCGCGGACGCCAATGCCGTCGAGAATTGGGCGAAGCATTGGACCATTGAGGGATTGGCGACTTATGAGAGGCTGTTGGAGCGGCGGCCGCCGGCGCCGTTCGCGCTTGGTCAAGAGGCGAGCGTCGCGGACATCTGCATCGCCGGCCAGATCGTCGGAGCCCACTTTCTGAAGCTCGACTTGGCGTCGTTTCCCAGGGTAGCGCGGCTCGCCGATCACTGTTTTGCGATCCCCGCCTTTGCGACCTCGCATCCTTTCGAGCAGCCCGGATACAGGGCGACCGCATCGCGCTAGCCATGCGTCGGCTTGATTTGGCGACGTTCCCGCCGCATAACTGTCGGAAAGCGAGGGACACGAATGTCGCTTGGTCAAGAGCCGAGCACGGGCCAGCCCGCCGGACTGGAAGCTGGCGAACGCGTCTATGCGACGATGATCGCACGGGCTCGGGCGCTCCAGCCGCAACTGCGTGAGCGGGCGCCGCGGACCGAAGTGCTGCGGCACCTGCCGCCGGAGACCGAGCGCGATCTGCACGACGCAGGTCTTTTCCGAATGCTCCAGCCGAAGCGCGTTGGCGGGGCCGAGCTCGACTATATCGCCTTGATCGATTGCGCCGACCTGCTCGGGCAGGCCGACGCGTCGGTTGGCTGGAATCTCGCCAATCTGGCCAGCCACCACTGGATGCTCGGGATGTTCGAGCAGAAGGCGCAGGACTTGATCTGGGGCAGGGATCCAGACGCGCTGATTGCATCGTCGTTCATCTTTCCCGCCGGGCGTGCCACGAGGGTCGAGGGTGGATACCGGCTGCACGGAAGCTGGCCGTTCTCCTCGGGGGTCGCCTCCTGCGAGTGGAACATGCTTGCAAGCGTCGTCTCTTCTGACGATGAGGCGGACGGCATCGAGTACCGGATTTTTCTTCTCCCCAGGAGCGATTACAAGATACTCGACACCTGGAATGTCACCGGTTTGCGAGGCACCGGCTCGTCTGATGTGGAAGTCAGGGACGCCTTCGTTCCCGACCATATGACGATGGCAGTGGGTGATCTTGCCGGCGGCTCGACGCCAGGCAGCAAGATCAATCCCAATCCACTGTACGCGCTGCCGGTGTTCTCCTTGTTTCCCTACGTCTTGTCCGGCGTCGCCCTCGGGAATGCGCAGGCATGCCTCGACGACTATGTTGAGGTCGCGCGTCATCGCATATCGACTTACAATCGTGCCAAGCTCAGCGACTTTCAAAGCACGCAGATCAAGATCGCGGAGGCCTCGGCCAAGATCGACGCTGCCCGTCTTATCATGCGTTCGGCCTGTATTGATGCCATGGAGGCCGCGCGGCGTGGTCGTGTTCCGGATATGGCGACCAAGACCAGGTATCGGCGCGATGGAGCTTTCTCGGTCAATCTATGCACCGATGCAGTGTCGATGCTGTTCGCGGCGAGCGGAGCACGCGGCCTGTTCACGACGGGGGTGTTGCAGCGGCAATTCCGAGATGCGCATGCGATCAACTCGCACCTCGCATTCAATTTCGACGCGGCCGGGACCAATTATGGACGTGTGGCGCTCGGCCTGCCGTCCGAGAATCTCACGCTGTGAGGCCGGCCGATGAATGATCTGCCGAAGCAGCCGGCCATCCCCGACCCCGCCAACGAACTCGCGAGCGACAGTTCGTCGATCGATCCCCGCGATTTTCGCAGCGCGCTCGGTTCCTACGCCACCGGCGTTACAATCATCACGGCCGCGGCGCCTGATGGGAAGCCCTATGGTCTGACGTGCAATTCGTTCGCCTCGGTCTCCCTGAATCCCCCTTTGGTCCTGTGGAGCCTCGTTGTCTATTCTTCGAGCCTGACCGTGTTCCAGAACGCCAGCCATTTCACGGTGAACGTGCTCGGCGCCTCGCAACAGGCCCTCGCGAATAAGTTCGCCAAATCGTCCGATGACAAGTTTACCGGTGTCGATTGGACACCAGGGCTTGGGAACGCTCCGGTACTCGCCGGAGGCGTCGCCAATTTTCAATGCCGCTCCGTCAACCGCTACTATGGCGGCGACCACGTGATCTTCCTCGGCGCGGTCGAGGCCTACGCCTACAATGCCAAGGAGCCGCTGCTGTTTGCGCAGGGGGCATATGGCCGGTTCTTGGTAGATGACGACCGCAAGAAGTCGCCGTGAACGGCCCGGTTCGCGCTCAGC
This sequence comes from Bradyrhizobium sp. P5_C11_2, assembly GCF_054049755.1. NCBI lineage: Bacteria > Pseudomonadati > Pseudomonadota > Alphaproteobacteria > Hyphomicrobiales > Nitrobacteraceae > Bradyrhizobium > Bradyrhizobium sp. P5_C11_2. The sequence goes on along the minus strand of NZ_JBFULT010000701.1, from coordinate 541 downwards.
GCTCCGCCGCTGAAAGCTTGTAAATCTCCAGTGCGTCTGCATCGGCCCCGCGCGCGGCCTTTGCCAGCCTGAAGATTTGACCCGCAAGTGAGGCCATCGGTATGGGCGTTGACGTCGCCTGGGCAACATCGGCGACCGTGTCGAGGTCCTTGAGCATCGTTGCGATGTGGCCGAGCGGAGGCGAGTGAATGCCTTGAACCATCCGTGGCACGAAGAGCTGAAGTGGAATCGAATCCGCAAAGCCGCCAGCAAGCGCTTCCGGCAATCGATTGGCGTCAATGCCGGCATTGGTCGCAAGACGCGTTGCCTCGGCAAGGACGGCCATCGCGCATCCGACGATCACCTGGTTGCAGAGCTTTGTGGTCTGGCCGGCGCCGGTCGGACCCATGTGGGTGAGCCTGCGTGCCATCGCAAGGACATAGGGCCGCACTCTCTCGATGTCACCGGCTTCTCCTCCGGCCATGATGGCGAGCGTCCCTTCCTCGGCGCCCTTGGTGCCGCCGGACACGGGTGCATCGATCCAGCCTGCGCCGTTGGCGTC
>NZ_JBFULT010000700.1:0-3336 GCF_054049755.1 Bradyrhizobium sp. P5_C11_2 | reverse complement strand
TCCTGATCCTGCCGGACTTCTTCACCATGGCCAATCGCGCGCATCTGCTGGCGGCGATCAATGAGGCGCGCGTGCCGGCGGTGTACTGGAGCCGCACCTTCGTCGACGAGGGCGGGCTGATGTCCTACAGCACCGACAGCACCGAGCAGCTGCGCCGCGCCGCCTCCTACATCGATCGCATCCTGAAGGGCGCGCTGCCTGCCGACCTCCCGGTCCAGAACCCCACCAAGTTCGAGCTTGCGATCAACCTCAAGGCAGCCAAGGCGCTTGGCGTCGCCGTTCCCGCCAGTCTGCTCGCGCTTGCGAACGAGGTCATCGAATAGGCTGGTCCCTATGACGGGCGGTTTGGCTGGAAATGTTAACTTTTGTCGCTAGGTCTGCGCCTGCGCGCTTTCAAGAGTGTCTTGCAAATACTTAATCGTGACCGTTCCCTCTCCGTGCGTCTTGTGAAGAATCGCACGAATGCCGACGTGAATTGCGACCGCTGAACCGGTAGGGTGATCATCCCGACCAATGACAGCGCGGGAAAGGGCTTTTTCCCGCCTTGGAGGATATATGAGCGGCTTCGATATTTTCGCGATTGTTCTGGTATTGCTCGTCATCGTCACGCTCATTGCCGGCGTGAAGACGGTGCCGCAGGGCTATGACTGGACCATCGAACGGTTCGGCAAATACACCCAGACGCTGACACCGGGGCTCAATCTGATCGTACCCTATTTCGATCGTGTCGGACGCAAGATCAACATGATGGAGCAGGTGATCAACATTCCCGAGCAGGAGGTGATCACCAAGGACAACGCCACCGTCACGGTGGACGGCGTCGCCTTCTTCCAGGTGTTCGACGCGGCGAAAGCCAGCTACGAGGTCTCCAATCTCGAGCAGGCGATCATCGTGCTGACCATGACCAACATCCGCTCGGTGATGGGCTCGATGGATCTCGACCAGGTGCTGTCGCACCGCGACGAGATCAACGAGCGCCTGTTGCGCGTGGTCGATGCCGCGGTCTCGCCGTGGGGCCTGAAGGTCAACCGGATCGAGATCAAGGACATCGTGCCGCCGGCCGATCTGGTCGAGGCGATGGGACGGCAGATGAAGGCCGAGCGCGTCAAGCGCGCCGACATTCTTCAGGCCGAAGGCGCGCGCCAGTCCGAGATCCTGCGCGCCGAGGGCGCCAAGCAGGGCCAGATCCTCCAGGCCGAGGGCCGCCGCGAGGCCGCCTTCCGCGACGCCGAGGCGCGCGAGCGCCTGGCCGAAGCCGAGGCCAAGGCGACCCAGATGGTCAGCGAGGCCATCAGCAAGGGTGACGTCGCCGCGCTGAACTATTTCATCGCCGACAAGTATATCAAGGCATTCGGCCAACTGGCGGACTCGCCGAACCAGAAGGTCATCATGCTGCCGGTGGAAGCGATGAGCATGCTCGGCTCGCTCGCCGGCATCGGCGAGATCGCCAAGGCGACGTTCGGCGAGAGTGCGGCCTCGGCCGCCGCGGCCGCCCRCCGCGGCTCGGTGCCGCCGGCCGGACCGACGCCGCCCGCGGTGCCGCAATAGGGCTCGGCGCATGACCCGGAAAAGTGGATACCGGTTTTCCGATAAGGTCATGCGCCAATATAAAGAGGTCGTGTCATGACCGACATGTTCGTTTCGCTCGGTACCTGGAACTGGCTGATCTTCGGCTTCATCCTGATGGCGCTAGAGGTGCTGGCGCCGGGCGTGTTCCTGTTCTGGCTCGGGCTTGCCGCATTGTTGGTCGGCCTGATCTCGTTCACCGTCGCCGTGTCCTGGCAGATCCAGCTCGTGATGTTCGCGGTGTTCGCAGCCGCCGCCGTGCCGGTGTGGCGCCGGCTCGCCCGGCCGAAACTCGGCACGGGCGCAAGCCCCTTCCTCAACAAGCGCGCGGACGCGCTGCTCGGCCGCGAGTTCACGCTGGAGAAGCCGATCATCGACGGCAATGGCACGGTGCGCATCGGCGACACGGTGTGGCGCGTGGCCGGCCCCGATACGCCAGCGGGGACGCGGGTGAAGGTGGTGCGGGTGGATGGCGCGAATCTGACGGTGGCGGCGGCGTGACGACTGTTCGCCTCTCCCCGCGCGCGGGGAGAGGCCGGATTGCATCGAAGATGCAATCCGGGTGAGGGGGACCTTCCGCGAATCTATCTCTCACCGCATTTGCGGAGGTAGCCCCTCACCCCAGCCCTCTCCCCGTAAGAACGGGGAGAGGGAGTCCATCACTTCCCCCACCTCTCCGCAAACCTGTGCAGCGGCATGAACGTCTCGCACAGCTCCCGCCCGAGCGGTGTCAGCCCGTAGCCGCCGGCCTCGCCCAGCTCCACGAACCCCGCCTCGCGCAACTCGCTCAGCCGCGCTTGCAGCACCGTGGGCGAGGCTTCGTCGCAGGCGGTGCGCAGTGCGCGGGAGGTGAGGGGAGTGCCGCGCAATTCCCACAATATCCGCAACGACCAGCGCCGGCCGAGCAAGTCCAGCAGCGCCATGATCGGCCGTCCGGTGCGCGAACCGCGGACGTTGCGTGACCTGGAAGGGGCCTGTTTCGCCATCGATGCGTCCTTGCGCGATGCTACGGATAGTGTAGCGTACTGCTACGATAATTGTAGCAATGGAGACGGCCCATGTCCCTGGCCACGCCGCGCATCGCGCCGCTCGCGCCGCCTTATCCCCCGGAGATCCAGGCGCAGTTCGACCGCATCATGCGCGGCGCGCCGCCGCTGCTGCTGTTCCGGGTGATGGCGGGCCATACCCGCGCCTGGGACAAGTTTCGCGCCGGTGGCCTGCTCGATCCCGGGCCGCTGTCCCTGCGCCAGCGCGAGATCGTCATCGACCGGACGACCGCGCTGAACGATTGCGAATATGAATGGGGCGTGCATGTCGCGATCTTCGCCGGGGCCGCGCAGCTCACCGAGGACGAGGTCCGCGCCACCGTACGCGGCGATGCGGCGTCACCCTGCTGGTCGCCGGCCGAGCAGGCGCTGATCGCCGCCGTCGACGCGCTGCATCATCGCGCGACGCTTGCCGACGCCGAATTCGCCGCGCTGTCGGCGCATTACGATGCGGCGCAGGTCCTGGAGATCATGCTGCTGTGCGGCTTCTATCGCACGGTGTCGTATCTGGCGAACGGGCTGCGACTGCCGCTGGAGGACAAGGCGGCGCGGTTTCCGCGATAGACTCCCTCGCCCCGCTTGSGGGGAGAGGGTTGGGGTGAGGGGGAGTCTCCGCGGGGGAGGTGGCAGTTGGACTCGTGGAGAGTCCCCCTCACCCGGATCGCATCTGGCGATGCGATCCGACCTCTCCCCGCAGGCGGGGCGAGGTGAAGAGCCCCCTACC
>NZ_JBFULT010000699.1:0-3347 GCF_054049755.1 Bradyrhizobium sp. P5_C11_2 | reverse complement strand
GCTCCGCACCATTCCCGGCGTGATCGAGGTCAACTCGATCGGCGGCTACGAGCGGCAATTCCACGTCCTGCCGATCCCCGGCCGGCTGATGGCCTACCGGCTCGGCTTCCGCGACATCATGACGGCGCTTGCCGCCAACAACGCCAATGTCGGCGCCGGTTATATCGAGCGCAACGGCGAGCAATATCTCGTCCGCGCCCCCGGCCAGGTCGCCAATATCCAGGACATCAAGGATATCGTGATCGGCTCGCGCGGCGGCGTGCCGGTGCGCGTCCGCGACGTCGCCGACGTGCAGGAGGGCCAGGACCTCCGCACGGGCGCGGCGTCGGCGAACGGCAAGGAGACCGTGCTCGGCACGGCCATGCTGCTGATCGGCGAGAACAGCCGCACCGTGGCCCAGCGCGTGGCCGCAAGGCTCAAGGATATCGCGAAATCGCTTCCCGAGGGCGTGATCGCGAAAGCGGTCTACGACCGCACGCATCTGGTGGAAGCGACCATCCAGACGGTCGAGAAGAACCTCGTCGAGGGCGCGGCGCTGGTGATTGCGGTGCTGTTCCTGATTCTCGGCAACATCCGCGCCGCGCTGATCACCGCCTGCGTCATTCCCCTCTCCATGCTGTTCACGATATCAGGCATGGTCGGGAGCAAGGTCAGCGCCAATCTGATGAGCCTGGGGGCGATCGATTTCGGCATCATCATCGATGGCGCCGTCATCATCGTCGAGAACTGCCTCAGGCTGCTCGCCGCCGAGCAGCACCGGCGCGGGCGCCTGCTCTCGCCGGATGAGCGGATGCAGACCATCCTCGCGGGCGCCAGCGAGGTCATCAAGCCGAGCCTGTTCGGCACGCTCATCATTGCCGTCGTCTATCTCCCGGTCCTGACCCTGACGGGGACCGAGGGCAAGATGTTCACCCCGATGGCGCTCACCGTGCTGATGGCGCTGGCGGGCGCCGCATTGCTGTCGGTGACTTTTGTCCCGGCCGCTGTCGCGATCCTCGTCACCGGCAAGGTCTCGGAGACGGAGAACATCTTCATGCGCGCCGCCAAGCGGCTCTACGTCCCCCTGCTCGACCGCGCCATCCGCTACCGCGGCAGCGTCGCAGCTTGCGCCGTCCTGATCGTCGCCGGGAGCCTGTTCGCCGCAACCCGCATGGGCGGCGAATTCATTCCGAGCCTCGACGAAGGCGACATCACCATCGAGACCATCCGGATTCCCGGCACCAGCCTCACCCAGAGCGTCGACATGCAGCTTCGGCTGGAGAAGGCCATCAAGCAGGTTCCGGAGGTGGCGACCATCTTCTCCAAGGTCGGCACCGCCGAGATCGCCAACGACCCGATGCCGCCGAACGTGGCCGACACCTATGTCACGCTGAAGCCGCGCGAGGAATGGCCAGATCCTGCGAGGCCGAAGGACGAAGTGGTCGCCGAGCTCGAACGTACCGCCAACACCCTGCCCGGCACCGCCTATGGCATGACCCAGCCGATCCAGATGCGGTTCAACGAGCTCATCGCCGGCATCCGCAGTGATGTCGGCGTCAAGATCTTCGGCGACGATCTCGACGTGCTCGCGGGCATCGCCCAGCAGGTCCACGGCGTCGTTCGCGGCATCGAAGGCGCCGCCGACGTCAAGACCGAGCAGATCGCCGGCCTGCCGATCCTCACGGTGAAGCTCGACCGCCAGGCGCTGTCGCGTTACGGCCTCAGCCTCAGTGAGGTGCAAAACCTCGTCGAGATCGCGATCGGGGGCAAACCGGTCGGAAAGCTGTTCGAGGGCGATCGCCGCTTCGACATCGTCGTGCGCCTGCCGGAAAGCCTGCGCGCCAACCCGGATGCGATCAAGTCGCTGCCGATCCCGCTGCCGCCGGGCGAGGACACGGCGGCCGTCACCAAGACCGCATGGCCGGGGACCGCGAGTCCAACGCTGCGCTACGTCCCATTGTCCTCCGTCGCCGCGATCGAGATCGCGCCCGGCCCCAACCAGATCAGCCGCGAGAACGGCAAGCGCCGGGTGGTGGTGATGGCCAATGTCCGCGGACGTGACCTGCGCTCCTTCGTCGCCGAGGCCCAGGAGGCCGTCGCAGAGAAGGTCAAGCTGCCGCCGGGCTACTGGATCGGCTGGGGCGGACAGTTCGAGCAATTGGTGTCCGCGACCAAGCGGCTCACGATCGTGGTGCCGGTGGCGCTGCTGCTGGTGTTCCTGCTGCTGTTCATGAGCATGGGATCGGTGGCCGACGCGGCTCTGGTGTTCTCCGGCGTGCCGCTGGCACTGACCGGCGGGGTCGCGGCGCTGCTGCTGCGCGGCATCCCGCTGTCGATCAGCGCCGGCGTCGGCTTCATCGCGCTGTCCGGCGTCGCCGTGCTCAACGGGCTCGTCATCATCGCCTTCATCGAGCGGCTGCGCAGCGAGGGCCGGCCCATGGCCGATGCCGTGCGCGAGGGCGCGCTGACCCGCCTGCGCCCGGTGCTGATGACCGCGCTGGTCGCCTCCCTCGGTTTCGTGCCGATGGCGCTCGCCACCGGCGCCGGCGCCGAGGTGCAGCGGCCGCTTGCGACCGTCGTGATCGGCGGCATCATCTCCTCGACCGTGCTGACGCTGCTGGTGCTGCCGGCGCTCTATATGCTGTTCCGGCGTGACGGAGCGCGCGAAACGCCTACAATGCGGCCTGATTTGGCAGCTTCCGGGGAGCGCTAGCGGTGGGCGGGCACGACCATCACGGCCACCACCATGATCATGGCGGCCACGCGGATGATCATGGCCATGGTCACGACCACAGCCATGCCCATAGTCACGATCATGGCCACGATCATGGTCTTGGCCACGCGCATGTCCATGCGCCCGCCGATTTCGGCAGGGCATTCGCGATCGGCATTTCGCTCAACATCGCGCTGGTCGTAGCCGAAGCCATTTACGGCTATATCGGCAACTCCACCGCGCTGCTTGCCGATGCCGGCCATAACCTGTCCGATGTGCTCGGCCTGGTCGTGGCCTGGGGCGCATCGATCGCGGCCAGGCGGGCACCGAGCGGCCGCTTCACCTACGGCCTGCGCGCATCCACCATCCTGGCGGCGCTCGCGAACGCGGTGTTCCTGCTGGTCGCGACCGGCGCGATCGGCTGGGAGGCAATCCTGCGGCTGCGCGAGCCCGAGCCGGTCGCGGGCGTCACCGTGATGGTGGTCGCCGGCATCGGCATCCTCGTCAACGGCTTCACCGCCCTGCTGTTCGCGCGCGGACGCAAGGACGACATCAACATCGAGGGCGCTTACCTGCACATGGCGGCCGACGCCGCCGTGTCGCTCGGCGTCGTGGTCTCGGCGGCGCTGATCATCTGGACCGGCTGGCTCTGGCT
>NZ_JBFULT010000698.1:0-3349 GCF_054049755.1 Bradyrhizobium sp. P5_C11_2 | reverse complement strand
CCTCCGCATCGCGCCAATATGCTCAAGAACGGTGTCACAAAATTGGGCATAGCGGCGGGCTATGCTCCCGGTACCAAATACAAGGTGTTCTGGACCATGATCCTGGCGTCGACCGAGCCGCGATAAGCCAGACTTGATCCCGGGATACATTGACGCCGCGGCGAACTGTCGCCACGGTCGCTCGTCATCTGCTATTGTTCCCGCATGACCAATTACACCAGTCCGGAATCCGCCAGCGTCCCCGCGAATGCGCAACGTGTCCTGGTGTTGCAGGGCGGCGGCGCGCTCGGCTCCTATCAGGCCGGCGCCTATCAAGCCCTGTGCGGCTATGGCTTCGAGCCTGAATGGGTCGCCGGCATCTCGATCGGGGCGGTCAACGCCGCCATCATCGCCGGCAACGAGGGGCACACCCGCGTCAAGCGGCTCAAGGAATTCTGGGAGATGGTCTCGGCTCCGGTGCCGTGGAAGCCGATCGGCAAGAGCGACCACAGCCGCGAGCTGTTCAATTCGACCAGCGCCGCGCTGATTGCCACCTTCGGCGTGCCCGGCTTCTTCGTCCCGCGCGTCCCGCCCGCGCCGATGTGGCCGCCGGGCCATCCCGAGGCGGAGAGCTATTACGACACCGCGCCGCTGAAGAAGACGCTGGAGCGTCTGGTCGATTTCGACCGCATCAACGATCTGAAGACGCGCTTCTCCGTCGGCGCCGTCGGCGTCACCTCCGGCAACTTCAAATATTTCGACAATTACGAGTTCAGGAAACTCGGCAAGAAGATCGGTCCCGAGCACATCATGGCCTCCGGCGCATTGCCGCCGGGCTTTCCGTCCGTCGTCATCGACGGCGAGCACTACTGGGACGGCGGCATCGCCTCCAACACGCCGCTCGATTACGTGCTCGATGCCGAGGTGGTTCGCGACATGCTGATCTTCCAGGTCGATCTGTTCAGCGCCCGCGGCGACCTGCCGAATTCGCTGCTCGAAGCCACCGAGCGCGAGAAGGACATCCGCTTTTCCAGCCGCACCCGAATGAATACCGACAAGAACAGGCAGCTGCACAACGCGCGCAGGGCCGTGCGCGACCTGATCGGTAAATTGCCGGACTATCTGAAGAACGATCCGTCCGTCGAATACCTCGCCAAGGCGGCGCGCGAAAGCACCGTGACCGTGGTGCACCTGATCTATCGCAGCAAGAACTACGAATCCTCGTCCAAGGATTACGACTTCTCGCATGTCGCGATGGTCGAGCATTGGGAAGCCGGCGTGCGCGACGTGCATCTGTCGATGCGCCACAAGGATTGGCTCGAGCGGCCGCAATCCGACGAGACCATGGTGACCTACGATCTCACGGGGGACGTTACCGCGCCCCCGGCAAAAAGGAGCGAATGATATGGGTAGTCTGTCAGGCAAGAACGCCGTCGTGACCGGATCGACCAGCGGCATCGGTCTCGCCTATGCGCGCGCCTTCGCGGCCGCCGGGGCCAACGTCGTCATCAACGGCTTCGGCTCGCCGGAGGACATCGAGAAGGAACGCGCGAAGATCGAGTCCGATTTTGGCGTGAAGGCGATCTATTCGCCCGCCGACATGACCAAGCCCGCCGAGATCGCCGGGATGATCGCGCTTGGCGAAAAGACTTTCGGCTCGGTCGATGTCCTCGTCAACAATGCCGGCATCCAGTTCGTCTCGCCGATCGAGGAATTCCCGGTCGAGAAGTGGGACCAGATCATCGCGATCAACCTGTCGTCGGCCTTCCACGCCATCCGCGCCGCGGTGCCCGGCATGAAGAAGAAGGGCTGGGGCCGCATCATCAACACGGCGTCCGCGCACTCGCTGGTCGCCTCGCCCTTCAAGTCGGCCTACGTCTCGGCCAAGCACGGCATTGCCGGCCTCACCAAGACGGTGGCGCTGGAGGTTGCGACCCACAAGATCACCTGCAACTGCATCAGCCCGGGCTATGTCTGGACGCCGCTGGTGGAGAAGCAGATCCCCGATACGATGAAGGCGCGCAATCTGACCCGCGAGCAGGTCATCAACGACGTGCTGCTCGACGCGCAGCCGACCAAGGAGTTCGTCACCTCCGAGCAGGTCGCGGCGCTGGCGCTGTTCCTGTGCGGCGACGACGCCGCGCAGATCACCGGCACCAACCTCTCGATCGACGGCGGCTGGACCGCGGAGTAGGGCTCCAGGCCGTAGGGTGGGCAAAGGCGCGTGAGCGCCGTGCCCACCATACTTCCGCGATTGAGGAGAAGCGGCGGGCACGCTTCGCTTTGCCCACCCTACGATCTGGTCGGGCGATGACAGCAAGAGCGGCGAGCCGCTTTTCGCTCAATGCGTCCACGCCAGAGCGGTCACGATCGCGGACGACAGGTTCAATTCCGTGAACATGATCTTGCCGGCCACCACGAACAGGACGCTGGCCAGCGCGAGGCGGAGCACGGTCTCCGGCACGCGCGTTGCGCTGTAGCTGCCGATGATGATGCCCGGCAGCGAGCCCAGCAGCAGCACGCCCATGAGGGCCCAATCGACGTCGCCAAGCGCCCAGTGTCCGGTGCCCGCGACCAGCGTCAGCGGCACCGCGTGCGCGATGTCGGAGCCGACGATGGTTGCCATCGGCAGGCGCGGGTAGAGCAGCAGCAGCACGGTCACGCCGACCGCGCCGGCACCCACCGACGAAATCGACACCAGCACACCGAGAATGACGCCGGTGACGACGGTTGCGATCGCCGTCTTGCGCTCGTCGACCTGCTCCAGGCGCCGGCGATAGCGCTCCATGATGGCCTTGCGAAAGATCAGCGAGGTCGCGGTCAGCACCAGGGCAAAGCACAGCACCAGATTGACCAGGCTGCGCTCGGTATCGCTCTTGAGATCGAGCTTCCACAGCACGAGAAGCGTCAAGGCGCTCGCAGGGATGCTGCCGCAGGCAAGCCGCAGCACGGCGGGCCAGTGTATGCTGCGCGACCAGCCATGCACGACGCTGCCGCCCGCCTTGGTGCCGGCGGCGTAGAGCAGATCGGTCCCGACCGCGGTGGAGGGATGGATGCCGAACAGCAGGATCAGCAGCGGCGTCATCAACGATCCGCCACCCACGCCGGTCATCCCGACAAGCAGGCCGACGCCGAATCCCGAGGCGACGTAAAGCGGATCAATCATCTCTGGGGAATCTTAGGTTCATCTGGTCAGTCAGGCAATATGACGTAGAATAAACTTTCCCTGAGACGCAACCGTCTGGACCGAATAAGAAAAATCTTGCTTTCGGCCGAGGCCGGGCAGTCATTTCGCCCAAATCGCGATCATTTCGCGAAATATGTGTCCCGGCCGGACGTTCGCGCGGATCAGGCGCCGACGCCGAGGAAG
>NZ_JBFULT010000697.1:0-3350 GCF_054049755.1 Bradyrhizobium sp. P5_C11_2 | reverse complement strand
GCCCAGCGAGGCTCCACGTTAACGGCGCGCGGGGGCGCCAAATACCGACGTGGATCCTCATCAATTCGAGCGAGGGTATCGCGTAACTGGGTCACGTCGCCGATATCTACTATGTAACCGTCTACATTTTCTTCGATCTCTTCACCGACCGCACCTAAATTGCTCGCGATCACCCATAGCCCGGCCGCTTTGGCTTCCCTTGCCGCTAAGCCGAAGCTTTCCGGCCAGAGGGAGGGCGCCAAAAGAACATCTAATTGAGCATACAACTGAGGCACACGTTCTTGTGGCACCGGGCCGATGATTTCGACGGGCGTTGTGCCCCACGCTTCCTGCCGAGTGTAGCCGACCTCGTATTTATTATCCACCATTACCAAACTTAAATTTCTAAAATCATTAGACCGGAGAATCGCTTCTATCAAGGTGGCGCCCTTGTGGGCGGAACGATTCCCTATATGGCCAAGGCGAACCCTTCCTGTTTTTGATACGCTGCGCGGTAGAAAGCTGAGCCTAGATATGCCGTTTGGAACCGCAATTGTTTGCTGGACGCCAGCATTTTTGTAAATGTCAGAGAAACTGGTTGAAACGCTTAGGACCTTTGCCGCGTTTGAGAGTAGGCGCTCTAATCGCCGCCGTCTCGCCAACGAAGCCAGCCGGCCTAGCGGTACGTCACTCGACGAAGCTAACTGATCGGTTGACGGGAGGCGGAGCTGACCATCCTCATCAATGAGGAATTGGAAATCTGAGATCCACCAGGCGTCGTGAACTGTAATAATGTATGGAATATTGAGATTGGCGGCAACTTCGACCGGCGTCGCTGTTAAGCCTTGCACGCAGTGAAAATGAATGAGATCGGGCCTGAAATGGTCAAGCACCTGCTGAAAAGGAGACCTCATTTTCTCGTCGAAGGCGTACCAATCCATGTGGTGCTTGCGCTCTATGGCGACCCGATAAACCGGTGTGCCGTCGTGCGAGTCGATAGATATCTCATATGATCTGTCCGAGCCCACGTCGCTTGCTAGAACTGCTAAGTCAAACGCGTCTTTATAATAAGAGGTGATATATTTGACATTGTCACGGACGACGCGTGTCGCCCCTCCGATCGAGTGAGGGGGAAAATATATGTTGACCACCAACACCCGGTGCCGGCGGCCTTTCTGGTCCGATGGTGCTTGCTTCGGCTCGCTGGATCTGTCGAGGGGCCGCTCTAGTGCCCCGGGCAGCCCTGAGTAATGTGCTGCTCTAGGTTCGACATCTCCATGTGGCCTCGCGGGATAACCAGGCTCCAGGTAGGATAGGTATTTCTCTTTGGCAGCAAGGTCAGTAGGCGGCGGCAGAAACCGCGACAGCACCTCTATGGCGGCAGCGGCGCTGTAGCTGGTCATCGCCCTTTCTTTGGCTTTGCCGCCAATCTGGGAGCGGCGTTCCGGGTGGAGAACAAGGTATTCCAAGGCCTGCGCCCAATCATCTGGCGAATGCGCTATCAGCACGTCCTCGCCGTGGCGAAGTGCTTCGTCGTAGGTCGCAGTAGAACTCACAACCGAGGGGATGCCGCACATTGCGGCCTCAAGCCACTTGATCTCACTTTTACAATCAGTTGTTCTGCTTTTGATGAGAGGTGCGAGATTGATATCCGCGCCGGACAACGCTTCCCAATAATCAGATACATCTTTGCTGAATGGAATTTGATAGACTCGTCCGTCGAAGTCCTGCAGTTCCGGTGTGAGTTTAAGGTGTCCTACAATCATCAGGCGCGTATTAGGGTATTTGCGCAAGATGTATTCCAACGCAGGCGCCGCAAGATCGTTGAAATCCTGGTTGTGCGCCTTGGTGCCCGACCCATAGAAAATTGTTAGATTGTCCGCGGATAGACGTGTCTGCTTTTGCTCGACATAAGCATCGTTCCTATGGTCGAGCCCATTGCGGAGGACATGGCACAAGCCGGTGCGGACTAGAGGGCGAATGAAGTTGGCGAGTTCGGGTGTGGAAGCAATTCCAACGTCACATAAATTCATCGCATGGCGAAACAGAGGAACGCCATATTGCAGGCCCGCATATGTTTCTTCATCAATCTGCCCTTGGAAACTCTCGAATGTATCTGGGTACACCTCTGCGTCAAAAATGAGATCATCGATGTCATAGAAGGTCTGCAGACCGAGAGCTCGGGCATACAGGATCGCGTGGATGATATCTGGTGTGGACGGAGTCCTATAGAATATGACTGCCCGCGCCCGGTCGATGGCTGGACGGTATTCATCCGGGCAGTTCTGGTCGCAAACTTCGACCTTCCATCCGCCGAAACGAAGGTAGTTGTATTTTTGGCCTACACGGTAGTGGTCGCATTGCGCCAAATCCCGGTTCGCTATTATTAAGATAGAGCCGGATTGGCTTGATTGTAGGGCCGCCGGAAACGGCCTAATTTTTGGCAGGATATCTATAAAGCGCTTGAGATCCTTATAAATATCGTTATCGGCCTCGGAGCGCCTTCCCTGCAAGTACATTTTTATATATTGGCTTCGCTTGACGTTTTGCAAATGTGTCAAGGCGCGCTGAGCTGTGACACGCCAGTAATATGATGCGCTGCAGTGCGCGGATGAGAAGTCGATTTCTCTTAGGGTTCGGTCGAAGTCTTCTAGTGTGAAGGCTAGGCCTTCGATAGCATGAATGTGACTCCATACAGAGGCATTCGGCAGATGCGCAGCAATCAAAAATTCCCTTGTTGCGGCGGAAACGTCGCCTTGCGCTTTGAGCACATCGCCGCGCGTGTGGTGCGCTGAACTAACGCCTTCCGCCATGGCGATTGCTTTGTCGGAGGCTTTCAGAGCGAGGGTGAGTTGATTTCTGATTAAGTACCGCCGGGCCAGGACAGTCATGAAAGCGGCGCCGCTCATCCCGTCTTTGACTGCTTCTAAATCTTTCGCGAAGCCGAACTCGACGAAGTGACGCAATGCGTTCCCGCGCCCAATCGGGACAGAGGCATGCTTGCTGACGTTCCTTCTATACAGGCCCTCGTTAAAACAGGTCGGAAATTCAGCTTCGCCGATAATGCCGCTAAGAAACTCCGCCTCGTTGGGGGCTTCTCCGCGTCCAAAGCCAGTATTGAGCCAGTATCTATATAGGCCTGGCTTGTTTGTGCGGTCAGAGTCATAGCTGGTGACCGTCGCATAAAACTCCGGGTCAAACCGAAACTTGGACGAAAGCGCAAATTGTTTGTCGATGCCGGTTTCGACAAACGCGCAAATTGCCTCAATCTTAGTGCGGCAGGCGCATGCGAGGTGTTCTCGGTTCAGGAGATTGAACTCTCCTAGATTTAGCAGCTTCGTCCATAGAGTTGAGTGGAGATTGTATGATCG
>NZ_JBFULT010000696.1:0-3366 GCF_054049755.1 Bradyrhizobium sp. P5_C11_2 | reverse complement strand
GTGCAGATCGTTCCGGTTGGCGCGGGCTTCCTCGCCAACACCCAATACACGATCCTCACCGCGGCCGTCGGGGTCAACGGCACGTTCGCGACGCTCACGACCTCGGGCAGCCCGCTGGTTTCGGGGCAGCTCAGCTACGATGCCAACAATGTCTACTTCCTGCTGCAACAGATCGGCGGCTTCGGCACGCTGTCGGGCCTGACGCCGAACCAGGCGGCTGTGGCCGGCGCGCTGGACCAGGCGCAGTCTGGCGGCGCATCCGGGCCGCTCGGCACCGCCATCAACACGCTCGCCGCGCTCAACGCATCAGGCATCAAGGCCGGTCTCGACGATCTCGCCGGACAAATTCACGCCGACGGACGCCGCTTCACCGTGGACCAGGCCGATGCGTTCCAGGGCTTCATGTGGAACGCCGGCACGCAATCGCGCGGCGAGACCTTGCGCATGTCGGTGTCCTCCTACGCCGAGGTGCCGGCCGACCCGATCGGCAAGGCGCTCGGCGCGCGCCGCGCCGGGCCCGCGCAGAGCGTATGGTTTGGCGGTTACGGCAATTGGGACAGGGTGGCGGCGACCGACATCGCCTTCGGAACCAATGCAAGCGTCGGCGGCGCCGCGCTCGGCGTCGATCTGTGGCACACAACGGGCTTCACCGCAGGTCTCGCGGTCGGCGCCTCGACCGGCAAGCTGCGGACGGCGGGCCGCGCCGACAGCATCGAGGCCAATGCCGGCCACGGCGGCTTCTACGCGCGTGGCGAGAGCGGCGGATTCAATCTCGCATCCGCGATCAGCTATTCCTTCGCGGCGCTCGAATCCTCGCGCACGATCTCGTTCCTGGGAGAAACCGCGACCGGCTCCTCGCGGGCGAACACCTTTGCCGCCTCGCTCGGCATCGCACGTCCGTTCGAGACCGGATGGGGTTTTACGGCCGAGCCGTTCGCCAAGGCCGACTGGTATTCGACACGCCAGGGCAGTCTTTCCGAAACCGGCGCGCCCGGCGTGAACCAGTTGGTGCGGGGCGGCAGCTTCGACGTCGGCTATGGCACGGCAGGCTTGCGCACAAATCACCGCACGATGATGCCGAACGGCCACGCGGCGCAGTTCGGCGCGACCCTTGCCGTGCGCCATGAGTTCACAGGCAGCGCCGCAACCACGACGGCGGCCCTCGAAGGCGCGCCGGGCATTCCGTTCGCGATCACCGGTGTCGAACGGGCGCGCACGGTCGCGCTCACCGGCGCGGAGATCCGGTGGGATCTCACGACCGCGACATCGTTCAAGGCGTCCTACGAGGGCGCGTTCGCACCGGGATATGACCGGCACACGCTGCGGGGGCTGGTCCGCAGCGAGTTCTAAGGCGGCCCCCTACTCCACCTTGCCGATCTTCTTCACCGCCGCGATCAGCCGCGCGCTGTCGGTCGCCACAAATTGCGAGAACTCCGGCGCGTCCTGATAGGCGACGAGACTGCCGGAGGCCTCGAAGATCTTGAGCACCTCCGGACTCATCATCACCTGCGCCATCGCCTCGCGCAGCCGGGTCGCGATCGGCGCAGGAAGAGAGCTCTGTGCAAAGAGCCCGGCCCAGATGTACATCTCGACATCCTTGTAGCCGAGCTCCTGAAAGGTCGGGACATCAGGGAAGCTCGCGATGCGCCGGGCGCCGCAATTGCCGAGCACGCGCAGCTTGCCGTCGTCGACCTGCGGCTTCAGCGTGCCCGGTGCGGCGGCGATCGCCTGCACGGTGCCGCTGAGCAACGCGGTCAGCGCGGGACCGGCGCCGCGAAACGGCACATGCAGCAGCTTGATATCGGCGCTGCTGGCAAACATCTCCATCGCCACATGCAGCGTGCCGTAGGGCCCGGACGAGCCGTAGGTGATCTGGCCCGGGCGCTTCTTCGCATCCTCGACGAAATCCTGCGCGGTCTTCCATGGCGCCGAGGCCGGCACCGCGAGCAGCGTGGGATCGGCCAGCACGCGCGCGATCGGCATGAACTGCGAGACCTCGTAGGCAACGGGGCGGTCGAACAGCCGGTCGGCCTCCGGCAGTACCGCGAGCGAGGACAGCGTCATCAGCAGCGTGTAGCCGTCGGGCTCGGCGCGCGCCGCCGCGGCATTGCCGACCGATCCGCCGCCGCCGCCGCCGCGGTTGTCGACGATGACGGGCTTGCCGAGGACCCGCTCCAGCGCCATCGCCACGGGGCGCGCGGCGAGATCGGCCTGGCCGCCGGCCGGAAACGGCACGATCATGGTGATGTTGCGCACCGGATAGGCCTGGGCGAAAGCCTTGTCCGGCAAAGCCGCCCGCAACAGCGGCAATGCCGCAGCCGCGCGCAACAGATTGCGTCGATCCATCATGGTCCCCTACCCCCCGATTTTCTTTTGTTTCGCCAGCCTAACGTGCCACGCAGCAAGAACAAGGCGTTAACGAAGCATTGACCATATCCGGCCCCGCTCGGAACGCATCCGTGAACTCGCTGTTACCCTCCCAGGGAGTAGGTGATGCGGAATCTTGCGACCATCGACGTCGCCCTGGACGAGATGCTGGTGAATCTCGCAGCGATCGTGCTGCAGCTTTCAAACCCCAACGTGACGCGAACGCCCGAGGCCCGGCGCGCATTGGCGCAATCGGTCCATCAATATGCCATCTGCGCGGCGCGATCGACCGACCCGCGGGTGCATCAGTTGAAGTCGCAGCTGGAAGAGACGTTGAAGCCGAACTTGCGAATTATCGCACGCGACGGTGTGAAAGTTTCCTAGCGATATCCCGTAGGGTGGGCAAAGCGAAGCGTGCCCACCATCATTCGCCAAATTGCCCCGGAATGTCCCGCATATCCCCTCCCCAATCCACGGGAAGGGTGCCTTGATCGACGTAGCGATGGAAGCTGCTGAGGGACCAATCGCGCACACGCGCGATGAGGCCGTGCTTCACGGGGTTGAAGTGAATGTAGTCAACGTGGCGTTCCAAGTCCGCGTCATTGCGAATTGCATGCTCCCAGAAGCGCCGCTGCCAGATGCCCTTTTCGCGCTTCCTCAATTTGCTTGTCGTGCGTGCTCCTTTCTCCAGGCCTCGCGAAAAGCCGCCTTTGATCAAATTCCATCGTGACGAAAAATCGAGATCATCCTCTGGAAGGGCCCAAATGGCGTGAAGATGGTCGGGTAGGACGCAGACCGCCACGGTTTCGAACGGACGCCGCTGCTGAATCGTTCGGTAGATTTGTCTCAGGCGATCAACGTGATCCACGAGCAGAGTGCTTGATCGGTCGGCAAGCACAACTGTGAAGAAGAACGTGGTGCCTTTGGCTCTGCGATACTGAGGCATTGCGATCTTCTTGCCCGAATGGTGGGCACGCTACGCTTTGCCCACCCTACGAT
>NZ_JBFULT010000695.1:0-3375 GCF_054049755.1 Bradyrhizobium sp. P5_C11_2 | reverse complement strand
CCCTTGAGGAGGGTTGTCTCCCAACCGACGCCGGCGACGGCCGTCAACGAAGTGGTCAGCTTGAGCTCTTCCCGGGCGCGAACACCGTAATTGGTCGTTTCGCTGTAGAGATTGCTCGACAGCCTGCCGAGCGTCGCGTTGCCGCCCGGCATCACGTTTCGCGTGTCGCTCGACGCCGTCAGCGTATTGTAGAAGGCGCCGAAGAACGCGGTCGATTCCATCCCGAGAATCTCACCACGCTTGGTCAGATCGCTCATGTAATTGTACGACGGAAAATCTCCGATCGCGCTGGTCGTGCCAGTCGGCTGGTTGATGTTCCTGTCGTCGAAGACGAACTGGTTGCGCCAGGTCGTGGTGTTGTCGAAATCGTGCTCCCACCGGCCACCGACGATGGTTCGGCGGTCGTTGCGGCCGAGCCCAGCCTGCACGGCCGTCTCCTTGTCGGTTCCGGCGGTTGCATTGAAGCCGTTGTTGAACAGCGTGACCGTTCCGCACCCGGCGGCGGCCGTGGCACCGGTCGCGCAGCCCTGCTGGAACGGGTTTTGATAGTACTGGTTCAGCGACTGCCGGATCGGCAACCGCGTGCTCAGGTCATTGTTGATGATCTTGACCGTGAAGCGGTCGTCCGGCGTCGCCTTGAATGTGCCGAGGAAGTTGACGGTCTGTGTGTTGAACCAGCTGTTGCCGATATAGCCGTCGCCCCGCACGTCGCTTGCGAATAGTGAGCCCTMGAAGTTCCCGACCTTCTTGCCGGCCGCCAGATAATTGTTGAGGTAGCCGTAGCTGCCGCCATCGACGCCGTATTCGACGCCGTCGATCGTGCCGCCCGGGCGCGTTCGAAAATTGAGTGCGCCGCCGGTCGCATAGTTGCCGTAGAGCGCCGACGAGGGGCCGCGGATCACGTCGATGGCGCCATAGGCGTGCGGATCGATCAGGTCGCTCCGCGACAGGCCGTCCGGCTGGGTCACCGGAAAGCCGTCGTCGAAGATCACGAGATTACGGATGCCAAAGCTGTTCCGGGCGTTGGATCCACGAATCGAGATGCCGAAATCGCGGGGGCCGTTCCCCTGCTTGACCGAAATACCCGGACTGTCCCGCAAGACGTCACCGACCGAAAACGCGGGGCGGTTGTCGAACTGACTGCGATCGATGGTCGTCGAGGTCTGACCAGCCGGCGACCGATTGAGATCGTCCCTTGCTGCGCTCGCCGTCGCTGTCCTGTTTTGGGTCGGAGCGCTGACGGTTGCGTTCCGTGCAACGGGCCTGGTCGAGTGACCCGCGGAAGCAGAGCGAGGTCGCGATGGCCGGATTACCGGCTTCGGCTTGGCCGCCGCGGGCGCATCGACCGTCACCGGCGGCAGCGCTCGGTCGCTGGTTTGTGCGAAAACGCCGCTCGACGACGCGAGCAGCGCGGCCTGGACGGCAACGACGCTCACGCCACGGCGGGCATGACAACGTAACATGGGGCATCCCTGACGCCGGCATCATCGCCGGCCAATTGACAGCATCAATCGCCGGCGGACGTGCCGCGGCGACACCGAGGGTCGTCAGGAAAAGTGGGGAGGCCCGCGCGCCTGGGCGCTTGAGCCCTTATGGGTGGCGGCTACGGATACATCGGCCGCATGCCACACCACTTGTTCGGCGTGGCGGAAGGGAATCGAGAGTGCGGCCTGCGGCGGCGAATCGAAGGACGCGTTGGCCTGCGCCAGGCAACATAGCGCGCACGCACCGGCATGCGCGGTCGGCGTGCCCGTCGGATCGGTCTGGCCGCCCTGGTCGCTCGCGCTGTGACAGATGATGGCGGTCTGGAGCGGATCGGCAACGGTCTGGCCCGCCGCGAGGCAGGCGGCAATCGGCGCCAGCACCTGCATCACCAGGGCGAGCAGGACGATGGGTAGGAATTTTTGCAGCCTTGCGCGCATCCGCCGAACCGTTCGTTCGTCTGCTAACTAAACACCGCGCCGGGGCTGAGTCGAGGTCCGTTCCRCCGCCTTCTTGGCCCGGAACAAATGACCGGAAAACTGTGCTCGGGGCGCCCCACCCGGGAGGACATCCGGCATTTGAGGCAGCCGAACCGCCTCGGCTTTCCACAGATTTCTTATATTTGTCATATAGTTACACGGTAAGCAGCCCGATCATTTCGTCAGCTGCTCTAATTTTGAACAATCGTTGCCGAAAATGATGACAAGTGAGAAAAGTTGATCTAGCATCCCTCTTGCTCAGGCTCGCCGCGAGGTCGAAGTCTGGTGGTCCAAGTCTCGGGAGGAGCCCCTGGCGCGCAAAACGCAGCGTCGCCCCGTCAATCAAGAGCAAATCTTAGAATCGGGGATAATAGGGTCGACACAATTTTCGAGCGGGGCTAGGGCCCCGCTCTTTTTTTGCGCGCGTGGCGACAACGCCGATGAATCCCTCCTCCAATCCGATCGAACAGAGTTTTGAACTCGCGGCGGCGCGCTGCACGGATCTCACGCCGCACATTTACCAACGTCTGTTCAGAGAGCATCCCGAAACCCAGGCGATGTTCCGCTCGCAAGGCAGCGATCTCGTGAAGGGATCAATGCTCGCGCTCACGGTCGAGGCGATCCTCGACTTCGCAGGCGAGCGTCGCGGGCATTTCCGGCTGATCGCCTGCGAAGCCGCCTCGCACGATGGCTATGGCACGCCGCGCGACCTGTTCATCGCCTTCTTCGCCGTCATCAGGGATACGCTGCGCGATCTCCTCGGAGATGAATGGTCGCCGGAGCTCGCGCGCGCTTGGGATCGACTGCTCGCCGATATCGACGCCTTCGCCGGCATTCCGGCCTGACGCTTTGCGCTGCACCAACGCGGCCCGCGGCGATTTCCCGCGTGATTGCAGATTGGGTGGCGTGAACTTCTCGATTGTGAGAGACTTTCCGCATCGGTCGCGCAATCAATGACGCGCCGACGAAAAATTTATGGGAGCGAGCGATGTCCGGGACGAAAGATTTCTCGACGACGAGGCGCGATCTTCTTCAGGCGGCAGCGACCGCCGGCGCCGCAACTGCCATCCTCGGCAGCATGGGCATAAACCCCGCATTGGCAGCCGAGGTCGGACGATCCGAGAAGCCGCTGAAGGCGGCGTTCTCCAATGCGGGCCTCCAGGCGACCTGGTGCGCGCAGGGCAAGCAGGCCGCGGAATTCTGGGGCAAGCTGTTCAATGTCGAGGTGACCTGGTTCGACGGCCAGCTCGATGCGGTCAAGCAGCGCGCGGCGATCGACAACATGGCCTCGCAGAAATGGGATTTCGTCGCGATCCAGGCGTTCGGCATCGGCACCCTCACCCAGCCCGTGCAGAAGATGATCGACGCCGGCACGCCCGTGATCGACATGGACACGTTGATCGCGCCGCTCGAC
>NZ_JBFULT010000694.1:0-3381 GCF_054049755.1 Bradyrhizobium sp. P5_C11_2 | reverse complement strand
ATATCCGCATGCGCCTCGCCGATCTCAAGGATCTTGAACGAGTGCTCTTTCTCGAAATCCTCAAGATGCGAGGCGATTTCCTTGCGGCGCAACAGAACGATCGGGTCAGCCCAGCCATGGCACCACGACAGCCAATGCCGCGTTACTTTTTCGCGGCCCATCACCGCCAGGCCGAGCAGATCGTCGCGGCCGCCGCCGTCGAGGCCGATCGTGACCACCTCGCTGCGCGCGAGCAGCGATTCCAGGTCAAGTTTCTCGTCGACCTGCTGATCCCAGAGATCGGCGCCGCTCCAGCCGTCATCATTGGTGCCGGTCCCAATCTCGATGTTGAGATGCTGCGAGGCCCAGATCCGGATCGCCTCCTCGCCCTTTTCGCGCTCGCTGGTGAAGTCGGCGAGCATCGAGGCGACGGTGATCGGCCGGTTGATGTTCGGCATGACCCACGGCCAGCATTCCGGATTCATCCAGCGCGGCTCGACGCCATGCTTGCGCTCCTCGCGCGTCAACGTGGCGATGTCGCGCGGCAGCTCATAGAGCAGCGGCAGCGTCGAGCGGATGGTTTTGCCGCGATAGAGCCCATCGCGCACATTGCGGACGAACTTCAGCTCGCTCTTGAAGGCGCCGGCCGGAGCGTCGTCGCTCTGCGTTGTGGTTATGACCAGCACGCCCTCCTCGGTCTTGTCGAGGCCGCCGCGGATCTGGCGCAGCACCCGCGAGGTCTGGGCTCGCTTGCCCAGCAGATGCAGCTCGTCGAGCAGGACGAAGATCAGCGCCATCGCGCCGGTCAAGATCTTCAGGTCAAAGCTCGCGATCATGATCTCCGACTTGGTGACGAGATCCTCGATCGTCTTGTCGTAGTCCCGCGGCTTGAAGCGCCGGCGCAGGTCCGGCGACTCCTCGATCATGCCAACCGCCTGCTCGTAGGCGCGATCGGCGACCGCTTGCGTCTCGCCGAGAAACAGCGCCGTCGCGCGCGGCCGGTAGTTCATCAGCATCGCGACCAGCATCAGCGCCGCGGAATAGGTCGTCTTTGACGAGCCTTTCGGGACCAGCGCGAAGAAATCACGGATCATCCGGACCCTGTTGACCGGGTCCCAGGAGCCGAACACGGCCCGGACCAGGTCGCGGAACCACTCGCCGGAGGCGTCGCCGAGCCGCGGGGTGCCAGGCACGTCCGGCAGCCGCAACTCGTCGAAGAACGCCAGCCCCATGTCCGCCTCAGCCGTGAACAGCGGYAGGTCCGGCATCAGCGAGCGGCCCTCGCGGATGCGGGTTTCCCAGTCGGGGCAAGAGGTGTCCCAGGGGATCAAGAATTGAGACCCTGCTGCCGACGCGCCATCAGCTCGCCCAGCGGCGAGCCGACGTCGGGCGAATGCGCGGCCGAGATCTCGGCGGCCTTCTTGCCGACCTTCTCCGGCTTCACGGCCCTGTCGGCCGGCTTGGCCTTCTGCGGCTGCTGCGTCTGGCCGTAGAGCATCAGGTCGTTCCGCTCCAGGTACCTCTGGAATTCCCGGATCGCCGAGACGTTGCCGGCGTTGACGCCGTCGAGCAGCTTGACACCGAGCTGCGCGACCAGGCGATCGCGCGAGACGTCCCGAAACCTAAGCTCTGAAAAATAATGCTTCCGCAGCGTCGGCTGGGTGATGAACAGCGCCGATGCGATCCGCGCGTTGCTCCAGCCGAGCGCGACTAACAGGCTGACACGATTCCGGTTTTGCTGAGATGCGACATGTTCCGGCCGGCCGCGCTCGCCCCAGTTGGACGGCACAGGATCACCAAACAGGTCGAAAACTTCAGCCACGATGAAAAAAAACCTACGAATGAGAGAGGGGCCGGTCCGTGGAGAGGGGGGCTGCGAGGATTTGACCACCCCCTCCCCTTGCTGATGTCAGCGCTTCGGCTTGCGCACGGGCTTGCGACGACGTGACTGCTGCTCGCGCTTGTCGCGGGCGATGGTGATGATGGCTGCCATGGCGCCGGCCAGGTAGGCAGCACGCAGAGACTTCGGGTTGGTCATGTCCTCGATCCTTTCGGGGTTGGTCAGTGCCAGACGCCGCGCGTGTGGAGGGACTGCTGCTCGGCCTTCTGCTTGGCCTTGTCGTGGCAGCTCTTGAGCAGCGTCTGCAGATTGCTCTCATCCCAGAACAATCGCTCATCACCACGATGCGGGATCTTGTGGTCACAGACGAGCAGCGACGTTTCGCCCTCGACGTGACCGCATCCGCACTGGCAGGTGTAGAGATCGCGCAGGAAGATCGCGAGGCGAAGCCGCTGCCAGCGCGCCGTGTTGTACCAGGCCTTCCACGGCAATTTCGGCATCTACAAAAGGAAAGGCCCGATCATGCCGCGGGGCGATGATCGGGCCTGGCAACGCGCCACAAGTCTAGGGAGGAAACGCCCAAGGAGGGCAGCGGGCAACGCATCACCGTCGCCGCACACCCTAGGCATGCAAAAGCCCGGCGCGATGGCCGGGCTTGTTTCACGTGGAACGAATTTCCGAATCTCTGCAACTTCCACTTCGCGCTAAGCGAAGATGGATGCGCCGGAGAGCAGTCTCCGTTCGAGCCATTCAGTGCGCGGTCGCAACACCTAGGCTGGCTCGATCTGACACTCGTCGAATTCGACAGGTGTCATGCGCTTGAAGATGTCGAGAAGGACATTGAGTCGGCCTCTCGAGTCAAGCCTGTCGACCATTCCGGGAAACGAGGCAAACGGACCGTCGATGATCCGAACGCGCTGCCCTTCCTGGAAAAGCCGACGCCGTCGAGCAACTGGAATGTTGCCGTCCGCGACCATTGCGCGCACGCCAGCCATGTCGACGGTGCCCTGATATCGCCTAGGAAACTCGTCGATACGCGCGTGAGGCTTGCGCTCGATCCCAGGCGCATTCTCCCAGATCCATGGACGCCATTCACCAACCATCAGGAAGCCCGCAACGCCATCGACGTCGAGACCGCCAAGCTTGACCTGAAAATCAGGGATGAAGATCAGGCCGGCAAAGAGCGGCACAACTACGTCGCGGTAGGACACCGCTGCAAAGCCACTGCGACGCCGCTCGAACTTCTTACGCTGGCGCAAGGTCGGATAGTAGGCGCTGATCCCGCGATCGCGGAACGTGCGCATGACCTTGCTTTCCTTGTTCGCATAGGTCTGCAGCATGAACCACCGCTGCGGCTGCACCGGCGCTGCAGTGACCTCGTCAGCGAGCGTAACGTAACCAACGAAATCGCCGATTTTATAGACCATGTTCATTCGTCTCCCCCTGCCTGTGATGCGTCGTCGTCGAGCCATGTGCCGTTGCGCCGCGGCGGCCAGCGGCGCGGCACGCGAAGGCCTTCTTTCGATTTTCGTAATTTGAAGCCGGGATGATTCCACGGCAGG
>NZ_JBFULT010000693.1:0-3397 GCF_054049755.1 Bradyrhizobium sp. P5_C11_2 | reverse complement strand
CCCCGGTGAAGCCGATCACCAGCAGCCGCGCGCCCCAGGCGATGCAGCGCATCGAGTTCTCGAACACCTCGCCGCCGACGGGATCGAACACGACGTCGGCGCCGCGACCGTCGGTGATACGCTTGACGGCGTCGCGAAACGGCTCGCGGTCGTAACGCACGAGATGATCGGCGCCGCGCGATTTCGCGATGGCGAGCTTCTCATCGCTGGAGGCGGTCGCGATCACGATCGCGCCCAGCATCTTGCCGATCTCGACGGCRGCAAGGCCCACGCCGCCACCGGCGCCGTGCACCAGCAGCACCTCGCCCKGYTCGACTTTGCCGCGATCGATCAGTGCGTGATACGCGGTGCCGTGGCCGGCGAGATAGGTCGCGGCTTCCGCATAGTCGAAGGTCGACGGCATCGGCGTAAGCTGCGACGGCGTCACCACGGCTTCATCGGTGAAAGCGCCGTGGCGCATCTTGACGATGACCTTGTCACCGACGGCAACGCCCCTCGCCTCCGCGCCCACCTCGGTGACGTCCCCCGCCGCTTCCATACCGGGCGTGAACGGCAGCTCAGGCTTGAGCTGATACTCGCCGGCCGCCATCAGCACATCCGGAAAATTCAGTCCGGCGGCGCGGATCGCGATGCGCACCTCGTCCGGCCTCAGGGGCCGCGACGGAAACTCCTCCAGCCGCAACGTCTCGGGCGGGCCGAGCGCGCGGCAGACGACAGCGCGCACCATCAGGCCGCGCTCGCCTTGCGGCGCTCGAGCGCCTCGCGGATCAGCGGCAGCCGGTCGTTGCCGAAGTACATGTCGGTCTTGTCGACGAAGATCGTGGGCGAGCCGAAGCCGCCGCGCGCCACGACCTCTTCCGTGTTGGCCTTGAGCTGGTCCTTGATCCCCTGCTCCGATATGCCGGCGAGGAATTTCTGCTCGTCGACGCCGACCTTCCTGCAGATCTCGGCGAGCACCGCATCCTGCGAGATGTCCCTGTCATCGCCCCAATAGGCTTCGAACACCGCGGTCGCGAACGGCACCATCTCCCTGCCGAGCCAGGTGCAGCCGCGCATCGCCTTGACGCTGTTCACGGGAAACACCGTCGGCGGCATCTTGATCGCAAGGCCTGCCGAGCGCGCCCAATCCCCAAGATCCTTCTTCATGTAGCGCGCCTTCAACGGCACCGGTGTCWCACGCTGCGCGTAGACGCTCGGATTGACCGTATTGAAGATGCCGCCGACCAGGATCGGCCGCCAGGCGATCTCAGCGCCGAGCTCCTTTGCCAGCGGCTGGATGTTGTGGAAGGCGAGATAGGTCCAGGGACTGGAACAGTCGAAGAAGAACTCGATCATGGCGTTTCCTTTTGTCTCTCGTCATTCCGGGGCGCGCCCTCTTGGGCGCGAGCCCGGAATCCATTTCACAGCATTCGGCTGCAGCTCGATGGATTCCGGGCTCGCGACTTCGTCGCGCCCCGGAATGACGGCGTGGCCGTCACTTCCTTCCCAACACTTCCTTGGCACGTTGGCCGAACATGATCTTGCGTGATTCCTCGTCGAACGGCTCCTTGACAAACTTGCCGATCGCGAGCCCCGCCTGCACCTGCGGCCGTGCACGCACCTCGGCGTACCAGCGCTTCACGTTCGGATAGTCCTCTAACGTAAAGCCCTGCGCCTTGTGGGTCATGGTCCAGGGGAAGCAGGCGATGTCGGCGATGGAATAGTCGCCGGCGACATGGGCGCCGGTCTTGGCCAACTGCCGGTCGAGCACGCCATAGAGCCGCGCGGCCTCGTCGCGATAGCGGGAAATCGCGTAAGGGATCTTCTCGGCCGCATAGAGCGCGAAATGGCCGTGCTGGCCGAGCATCGGCCCGAGCCCCGCCATCTGCCACATCACCCACTGGATGGTGGTGGAGCGGCCGCGCAAGTCCGCTGGCAGGAAGCGGCCGGTCTTCTCCGCGAGATAGACCAGGATCGCGCCGGTCTCGAAYGCCGAGAACGGTTCGCCGCCGTCGGCGGGCGCGTGGTCGACGATCGCGGGAATGCGGTTGTTCGGACTGACCTGAAGGAATTCAGGACGAAACTGCTCGCCGGCGCGGATGTCGACGGGGATGACCCGATAAGGGAGCCCCAGTTCCTCCAGCATGATCGAGATTTTCCAGCCGTTCGGCGTCGGCGCGTAGTGGAGGTCGATCATTTCGTTCCTGCCCGATGGCGACTTTTGTTGTTCTGTACCTCGACGTTAAGACATGGCAGGAAGGGGCGCAATCACAACCCGCCGGGAGGGCCACCATGCTGTTTCCAACCACGATCGCCGGCTCCCTGCCGAAGCCGGAATGGCTCGCCGAACCCAACATGCTCTGGGCGCCCTGGAAGTCGCAAGGCGACGAGCTTGCTCGCGCCAAGCGTGACGCGACCATGCTCGCGGTGAAGGTCCAGGAGGATGCCGGGATCGACATCGTCACCGAGGGCGAGCAGGCCCGGCAGCATTTCGTTCATGGCTTCCTGGAGAAGGTCGAGGGCATCGATTTCGCCCACAAGGTCGAGATGGGCATCCGCAAGGACCGCTATAAGGCGATGGTGCCGCAGGTGGTCGCTCCGCTCCGGCTTAGGGGACGCGTCCATGCCGACGAGGCGCGCGTCGCGCGCACGCACACCAGGAAGAAGCTGAAGTTCACCCTGCCCGGCCCGATGACCATCATCGACACCATCGCCGATCGCTACTATGGCGACCGCGTCAAGATGGCCTTCGCCTTTGCCGAGCTTCTGAACGAAGAGGCCAAGGCGCTCCAGGYCGACGGCGTCGATCTCGTGCAGTTCGACGAGCCGGCCTTCAACGTCTACATGGACGAAGTCAACGACTGGGGCATCAAGGCGCTTGAGCGCGCCGCGCAAGGCCTCACCTGCGCCACCGCCGTGCACATCTGCTACGGCTACGGCATCAAGGCCAACACCGACTGGAAGGAAACGCTCGGCGCGCAATGGCGGCAGTACGAGCAGATTTTTCCGGCGATCGACGCCAGCCCGATCCAGCAGGTCGCGATCGAGTGCCGCAATTCGAAGGTGCCGCTCGACCTGCTCGCGCTGCTCAAGAACAAGATCGTGCAGGCCGGCGTGATCGATGTCGCCAGCGACACGGTGGAAACCGCCGAGGACGTCGTGCAGGTGATCGACGCCGTGTCCAAATTTGTGCCCAAGAGCAACATCATCGCCACCACCAATTGCGGGATGGCGCCGATGCGGCGGGAGATCGCCGAAGCCAAGCTGATGGCGCTCGGCGTCGGCGCCGCGCTGGCGCGCGAGAAGCTGGGATAGTGGCGGTGATCCGGCCGGTCTTTGTTGTCGCAGCGCTTGCGGTGATCGCGCTCCCCGCGCGTGCGGAGGATCGCTCCGTGCTGCTGAATTGCAAGGCGATGGT
>NZ_JBFULT010000692.1:0-3412 GCF_054049755.1 Bradyrhizobium sp. P5_C11_2 | reverse complement strand
AGATGGACGCGCGGAGAGTCCCATTGATGCGTCAGGCAAAACAGCGGCAGTCGCGCAAGTCTCCCCGCAAGCGGGGAGAGGCGAAGGCATCACACCCCCGACGCGTTCTTTGCGATCACGTTGCGATAGAAGCTGGCGCTGAGTTTCGGCGTGCGGACCTGGGTGTCGAAATTGACGTGATAGAGCCCGAAGCGCTTGTTGAGCCCGAACACCCATTCGAAATTGTCCATCAGGCTCCAGAGGAAATAGCCGCGCACCGGCACGCCTTCGGCGGTGGCGCGCTGGAGCTGCGACAGATAGTTGCGCAGGTACATGATGCGGTYGGTGTCGTAGATCTTGCCGTCGGGCGTGACGTTGTCCTCGCCGGAAGTGCCGTTCTCGCTGATATAGATCGCATCCGTCTTCCAGATCTTTGCGGCCAGCTTCGGCACCCAGTAGAGCGTCTCGGGACCGACGCGAAGCCAGTCCGAGTTCATGTGCGGAAAGGATTTCGGGATCGGCAGCGGAATGAAGCCCGCGCCCTGGTCGGAGGCCACCACATAGTTCTGCGGTGCGTAGATGTTGAGACCGAGGAAGTCGACCGGCGAGGAGATGATCTTCAACTCCGCGTCGGTGTATTTCGGCGCGTCGCGGCCTGCGAATTTCAGGAAGGCATCGGTATACCGGCCCTCCATGATGACGTTGAGATAGCCCGCGTTCATCTCGCGCAGCGCGATCTCGGCGGCGCGGACGTTCTCGGGCGTGTCGATCGCGGGCGCGCAGGCATCGATGTTCTCGGCCGGTCCGATGCGGGTACCGGGGCGGCCATGGGCGCGCACCGCCTGCACGGCGAGCCCGTGCGCGAGCGCGCTGTTGTGCCTGATCTGGTTGACCTCGGCCTGCCGCAGCGTCACGCCCGGCGCGTCGATGCCGAGGCCATAGCCGAAAAGGACGAAGCGGCCGCTCTCGTTCAGCGTGAACACGTTCTTGACGCGATCGGTCAGGTGCTCGGCGACATAGGCGGCGTAGTCGCCGAAGATCTTGCAGGTCTCCGTCGAGCGCCAGCCGCCAAAGCGGTCCTGGAGCGATTGCGGCAGGTCCCAGTGATACAGCGTCAACCACGGCTCGATGCCGTTCTTCAGGAGTTCGTCGACCAGGCGATTGTAGAAGTCGAGCCCCTTCGGGTTCGGCTTGCCGTCGCCATCGGGAAACACGCGCGGCCAGGCCACCGAGAAGCGGTAGGCCTTGCAGCCGAGGTCGCGGATGAGCGCGATATCCTCCTTGTAGCGGTGATAGTGCTCGTTGGCGCGGTCGCCTGTGGTGCCGTCCTCGATCTTGCCGGGAATACGGACGAACTTGTCCCAGATCGAGGCCCCTCGCCCGTCCTCTTTGACAGCGCCCTCGACCTGATAGGACGAGGTCGCCGTGCCCCAGACAAAACCCGCCGGAAAGCCGCTTCCGCCACCCGGCGCCGCTGCGGCCTTGGCGTCCGCCATCCCAAGCGGACTGGCTATCCCGGCTGCGGACAATCCCGCGATTTTCGCGAACCGGCGACGCGAGACCTTGTCCGACATTTGATGCTGCTCCACTTCTCGTCGTTTCGGACCGGCACAATGACGAGTTCCGGCCGATTTGAGAAGTGGAGTCCCTGGCTGTCACGCCTGCAACGGACGCTCACATCTGTCGTTTCCGACGTGCAGCGCCGAATAAGGCATTATCGGACCAAACCATGGTTTAGCTTGAACAGAGCCCGATTCCTGAGGTCTCATCCGGACGGCTTACGCCGAAGCGGATCGGACGTTCCACGTGTGGATACCGGGACTTTTCTGTGTCCAAGGCATGAAACTCGCATGACAAGACACCGGGAGATCCGTAGCTTTTCGCGTTGAACGCGCACGAGGGGACAAGGGTGATTCACGCTGGCGTAAGCCCGATGGCGTTGCGTGGCGATCGGCGCGGCCAAGATGTCGTTGCCGACCTCACGCCGAGCGTTTCGTTCGCTCTGGTGCATCATGCGCCGCGAGAGATGCTGCGCGTTTTACGGTGCGGCCCTGCCGTCACCGCGGAAATCCACTGGCCGTCGGGACAGGCAGGCCTCTTCCTGCGATGCCGTATCGAGCTGAGCTTGAGAGACTATTCGAGAGACTCTTGGCGGTTCCGGCATCGGCGGCACGCCCATCAGGCTGCGAACCATCAATCATCTCAATTGGCGATCCTTGCCATGACATTGCTGCTCGCCGTCTGCGGCTGGAGCGTCGGCGGAGCCGAGGGCATGCAGCGGGCGCTGTCGGGAAGCACGCCGCGTCCCGACGAAACGGTCATCTCGCGCGAGAACGTGTATCGCTGGTTCGGCGCCCGCCTGCTGTCCCCAGCCGAGGTGCCGGACCTGTTCGCCATCCTGACAAAAGTTTGCAGCCGGGCCGGGCTGATGCGATTGCCGGATCTCTATTGTCTGCCGGCACCGCGCGACATGAATGCCTATGCACTCGGCGGACCGGAACGCAGTGCCATCGTGTTGACCGAAGGCCTGCTACGCGGCATGACGCGCGACGAAGTTGCCGGGATATTGGCCCATGAAGTCGCTCATATCCGCAACAATGACGCCTGGACGATGGGCTGGGCGACAACGTTGCGACGTGCGATCGATTGGACCTCGCTCGCCGGTCTCGCGCTGCTGCGAACCAGCCATCATCACGGTGGCATGACACCAAGCCGGCCATTGGCGATGCTGCTGAGCGCAGCACCAGCTCTCGGCCAGCTCCTCGGACTTGCTCTGTCGCGCGTTCGCGAACTGGATGCAGATGCAACTGCGCTCGAACTGACCGGCGACTCGCGAGCGCTGATCGCTGCACTCGACAAGCTGGAGCGCCATCATACCGGCTCTGCACCAAGCCGCACGTCCGCATTCGTGCATGATCCGATGCGCTTGCTTCGCAGCCATCCCGCCACCTCCGAGCGCGTCGGCACATTGCTCAACCTCGCCTACTAAGACGCGGACTCATTAAGGCGTAGCCAAAGCCTGATTGACGCGAGTTGAACGAAGGCAAGATAGTTGGCGGCGAGCCTATCGTAGCGCGTTGCCACGCGACGACATGTTTGATCCTGCTAAGGAACAGCCGCTCCCCCAGCCCCGGATCGGCGTTTACGGACAGGAGCGGATATCAGCCTGCCGACACTCCCCGGGTGAATCCGTCGAAAATGACCCATTTCAGACTTTGCGGGGAACTACCGGCTGCGCGTTCTGCTAACTCGAAATGGGTAGTTTCCTCAACGAACCCGATTTGCGATTATGCAGGGCAATTGCGGTGCCGCCGGGGTTGTGGGGCGGCCTTGATTCCTATCAGAGTAGTTTCCTCAACGAACCCGATTTGCGATTATGCAGGGCAATTGCGGTGCCGCCGGGGTTGTGGGGCGGCCTTGATTCCTATCAGAG
>NZ_JBFULT010000691.1:0-3429 GCF_054049755.1 Bradyrhizobium sp. P5_C11_2 | reverse complement strand
GCGAACGATACCACTTCGTCGGCCGGCGCGGCGGCATTATCAACATCGGCGGGTTGAAGGTGCATCCTGAGGAGGTGGAGGCCGTGATCAACCGGCACGCCTCCGTCCAGATGTCGCGCGCGCGATCGCGCAGGAGCCCGATCACCGGCGCCATTGTGGTCGCCGACGTCATCCTCGCCGACGGCACCGATGGGGAGCGCCATGAGGCGATCCGCGCGGAGATTCTCAGCCAGTGCAAGGACTGCCTGGCAGTATGGAAGGTGCCCGCGGTGATCCGTTTCGTCGAGCGGCTCGACGTCACGGCAGCGGGGAAACTGGCGCGCACCGATGCATAACGTCCTCGTCACCGGCGGCAGCCGCGGTATCGGCCTTGCCATTGCGCGCAGGCTCGCCGCATCCGGCGACTACAATGTGATCGCGGTGGCGCGCCGTGAGAGCGGGGAACTTGCGGCTGCAGTCCGGCAAGCGCAGCGGCGCCTGCACTTCCGCGCCTGCGACCTTGCGGCGATCGATGCGATCCCGGCCTTCGCAAAATCGGTGCGCGACGAATTCGGCGCGATCTACGGCCTCATCAACAATGCCGGAATCGGCACCGATGGGCTGCTGGCCACCATGCACAATTCCGAAATCGAGGCCCTGATTCGCCTCAACGTCCTGTCGCCGATCATCCTGACCAAATACGTGGCGCGCCACATGATGGCCGACGGCGCGGGACGGATCGTCAACATTTCCTCCATCGTTGCCTCGACCGGCTACAGCGGCCTGTCCGTGTATGCCGCGTCCAAGGCCGCGGTTGCCGGCTTCACCCGTTCGCTGGCCCGAGAAGTCGGCAGGGTCGGCATCACCGTGAACGCGATCGCGCCTGGCTTCATCGATACGGAATTGACCGGGTCCCTGGACGACGAAGGCCGCCGGCGCATCGCTCGCCGCAGCGCATTGCGCCACCTGCCCGAAGCCGACGATGTCGCCTCCGTGGTCGAATATCTTCTCGGCGAAGGCGGCCGGAACATCAGCGGCACCGTGGTGACGGTCGACGCCGGCAACACCGCCTGACGGCTGGACGTGCTGATCGGCAGCCTGGCCTTGGGGCCGCGTCGATCTGGCGGCCCTCCTCGCGGGCCAGAACTGCTCGAATGCCGACGTCGCTTGACTGCAGGTCGCACAGTTCATTTCGGCGACGGCCCCTGCAGATGCCCAAGCATCGCGTTGCAGGCCTGCTCGGCCTCCGCGAAAGTTGCAAACGCCGAACCGCCGATCTTGATCGCGCCGTTACCCTGATAAAGCTGCCGCCACGACGCCACATAGCCGGCACGTCCATGAAAGCCGGCACCGGCAGGGCTCTCATACGTGATGACAAAGGAAAAGCCGTCGCCGGTCGCGCTCCAAATTTCCATGTCCTCGACGGCACGGTGAAACTGAAGGGACATCAGGATGCGCCCGCGTACTTGCTTTCAGCTCAACCACAGAGTTCCGGTCCTGCTGGCAGGCCGTCCGGAGAGAACGACCCTGACCACTGGGGGGGCAGGAAGGAAGGGCCAGGGCCGTCGCTCCGGATGTGCCAAGATCCAATCGGCACATCTCTGCGATCATGTCTGGAACCGTTCGTTATAGCCCGCGACTACGTTTTACCTGACAGCGGACAAACTGCGATCGACCCAGAGCCGCAGATGACGAATATAATACACTTCCCGCCCGATGCCTTGGCTGCGATTTTGGATCAGGCGCCAAGCCTGAGGGACTACCCCATTAAGCCTCCCGGACATCGACCTCGCCAAACAAGCGGCGCCTGAGATCAGTCTTCGGCTGCTAAAGTTGCTTGTTCCCGACCGATTGGTTGCGTTGCCGGGGGCGTCGCCATGACAGACGCACCGTCATCATCGTCCGCCAAGGAGATGGATGATGGGCCGGGTGGTCGCTATCGATCACGGCTTGGGACCGGCTTAGTGGCCGTCGATGTTACGGAAGGCCTGCCGCACGCGCGACTGAACCAGGGCCTCCCGGCAAGAAAGCCGGCGTCGGGCGGGCTCACGAGGATCTTTCCGGCCGGGTCGGCGCATCCAATAGAGGCCGCCTGCCCATTGCAGTGGGAGCATCGACCGGGAATGGTGGTGCGTGACGAGCCTCTCAGCGCTCCTCGCTTGTCGATCCCGGATGCGGCGCCTTCTCCCGGGGGACGGCCGCACGATCATGTTCCGCGATGGCGAGGGCCGCGAGCACCGTCCGATTGCTGATTTCAAGTTTTTGAAAGATGTTGTGAAGGTGCACCTTGATGGTGCCGTCGGCAATGTTCAGCCGCCGCCCGATTTCCTTGTTCGACAACCCCTCGGAGACCAGACGCATGATCTGGCGCTCGCGGTCCGTCAGCGTTGTCAGCACGCTCTCCGAATTCGCGCCCTGCTCCTGCGCCACGATCGACTCGGATGACGTCGTCGGCAGCAGGCTGTGGCCATTGGCGATGTGCCGCAAGGACTGCACCAGTGCTTCGGGCTCCGAGTCCTTCAGGACGATGCTACAGGTCCCGGGCGTCGCCGCGAGCACCAGTTCGCAATCTTCACTCGAGGCGAAAAAGACCAAATGTGTCGAACGATTTTCTGAATTGACGGTCGCAAGAATTTTCAGCGCGGCGAGCTCGGGCATCGCCGGATCGATAATCGCGATCTCGGGCGCAAAATTCCGGATCGCGTCGATGCAGCTTGCAGCATCGCTACAACATGCAACGACATTGAATTCGGCTACGGCACCGAGCACGTTGCTCAGCCCCTGCAAGACGACCGGATGCCGGTCTGCAATGACTACACTGGTACGTCGCATTGGGCGCTCCTCAGCGGGAGGTCCCCCAAAAAATATAAACTCCGTGAACCTGCTGCTATTTCACCCACTATAGATAGGATCATTCGAATTTTCTCCTAACACAAGCGATGTCGGTGTCGCAGCGCAATACTTAGGTTAATTTGGCGCGCTATTCTGCTCGCTTCCCGACTCTCACGCAGCAATTTGCGACCCGAATGCCCGTAAGAACCCGGTGATCAGACTGCGGCGCGCCGGCCTCTGTTGCGATCGAGACCGGCTAACGGCGCAATCCTTAACGGTGCACGGCCTTCGATATTTCCTCAACGTCCAATATACGCCTTGCCGTTAACTCGCTCGCGGACCGCGTTCGCTCAGACGTAGTATTTGTAAACAAAAACCCCTAAAGGTTTCTCAACTTTGAATGAACATCATCATCTAATTCACGCTGAGACTGCACCAGAAACGGTTTTTGCGAGCCGTACTTGCACGGATATGCACCTGCCCGGGTCTATAACGAACGATATATAGGGCGATCGGAAATTCGCATCTAACATTCGTAAAAGCTTCGACAATATGAAGCGATTGAAATCTGCCGACAACGTTCGGCAAAAGGCAAAGAGGGAGCAGCACCTTCGGAGT
>NZ_JBFULT010000690.1:0-3429 GCF_054049755.1 Bradyrhizobium sp. P5_C11_2 | reverse complement strand
CCGGCTGCGTTACGGGCACATCAAGGTTGGACGCAACGATCCCTGTCCCTGCGGTTCAGGCGAGAAATTCAAGCATTGTTGCGGCAGCTACTGATCCCAAGGCGCCGCAGGTGCGAGACGGCCTCCGGAGACGGCGTTCAAGAGCGGGCAGCGAATGAGGGGTGCTGGCGCTCCCTAGCGGAATCGAACCGCTCTCTCCACCGTGAAAGGGTGGCGTCCTAACCGATAGACGAAGGGAGCAAACGCAAGGCCCCGCCGCTCTTCGCGGCACGGCCGCCGTCCGCACGAGTCGTGCCCGGCGGTTTGCGGCGGGCGAACGTATAGTGGCCTTTGGGCCCGTGGGCAAGCCGTTCGGGAACGGTCTTTTGGGGGCGGTGGATAGCCTCGCCCCCGGGATCATTCGGGGGCGATTTCAACGGTTTATTAGGGTTCCCTGCGGTAGCTGGAATGGGAGATTTTTTCATCCATGCCACAGCCCACCAAGCGCGCAGCCCGCAAACTGCTGTCGCGGCATGCCTGGATCACGCTGGACGGCGGGTTCGCCGCGCGGCATTGCCTGGTCCAGGACATCTCGAGCTCGGGCGCCAAGATCACGATGGACGAGGATGCGAGCCAGCTTCCGGGCGTGGTCCGGATGGCGTTCTCGCGCGATGCGCGGACCGGGCGGAGCTGCCAGGTGGTCTGGCGCCGCGGCAAATCGGCCGGCATCAAGTTCCTCTGAGCTCGGCCGGCGCGACCCGGATGGCGCAGGGCAGCCGTCCGGGCTAGAACGCGTGGGATGCGCGCAACGATCCTCATTCCCGGCTGTCTTGTTTTCAGCTGTCTTGCAGCGACCTCCGCCACAGCGGCCGAGAGCCTGCGCCTGCCCGCCGCTGAGCGGCCGCAGGCGGRCAAGGCCTCGTCAGTGAAGACCTTGCCGCTGAAGAGCGCGGCCGGGAGCGCTAAGGCCGGCTCCTGCGCGTCCTATGGCCCGCGCTTCGTCATGGTCGAGGGCACCGGCACCTGCGTGAAGATCGGCGGCTCGATCAGCATCGACGCCACCGTCCGGCGCTGACCGACATGTCGCCGGATCTGTTGCGGCTCGATATCCTCGTCCCTGTGATGATGTACTGCGCGCTGCTGTGGTGGGTCGGCCGCGGCCTGAGCTGGACCGCGCGGCTTGCCACCGCGGTGGTGACGCTGGTGCTGATCATCTGCGTGCTGCTGGTCGAGCGCGGCTGGCGCTAGGGCCCGCCAAGAGGACCCGCCAAAACAAAAAAATGACAAACAACCCCATGCACAGTAGCCGTCAAGTGCGAAGATGAGGCGCCGGAAACGCGAATCCTCGCGACAGCAGCGCGACTTAGGCCGCGCCGCCGCCTCACGACATCGGCGGGGCCACATGCTGCGCGAATCCGGGCCGTTTGCCGAGCTCGGCGAGCCAGCGCGTCAGGTGCGGCTGGGCCGGGCGGGTGACGCCCTCGACGCCGAGCCAGCGCCGCGCATAAGACCCGATCGCGATATCGGCCAGCGTGAACTGGTCGCCCTCCATGAAGCGGCGCGATGAGAGCAGGCGGTCGGCGATCGCCCAGACCTCGGCGGCAGCATCCGCATCCCTCTGCACCTGGAGCATGTCGCGCTCCGCGGGCGGCGTGCGCACGATGCCCCAGAACACCGGCCGGTMGACCGGCTGTACCGTCGACAGCGTCCAGTCGAGCCAGCGGTCGACCGAGCTGCGCAGCTTCGGCGCCTCCGGATAGATCGGCGTACCACGGCCATGCGCGAGGCAGAGATAGCGCAGGATCGAGTTGGACTCCCACAGCACGAAATCGCCATCGACCAGCGTCGGGATCCGTGCATTGGGATTCATCGCGAGATAGTCGGCCTCGCGGGTCTTGCCAAAACTCATGCCGGCGTCGATGCGCTCATAGGGCAGGCCAAGCTCGGTGAGGCACCACAGCACTTTCTGCACGTTGACCGAGTTGGCGCGGCCCCAGATCGTCAGCTTGCTGTCCGGCATCTCTTGACCTCCCGCGGCGCTTTTTGCTGTCGTCGTTTTTTGGTGTCGTAGCCCGGATGGAGCGAAGCGCAATCCGGGGTGCTTCGGCCGCAGTGGTCCCGGATTACGCTGCGCTCCATCCGGGCTACGCGCCCACCTCGCGGGTGATAGCTGAATTCCCTGGAGCCAGCGACGGCGATTGCGCCGGGCCTCTCATGCAAAAAGCTCCGCCGTCGGCGGAGCTTTCATGCATGCTGGTCGGTCGATCAGTGGCCCAAGAACAGCCACAGCAGGATGATCACCGGGATCGGCACGCCCAGCATCCACAACAACAATCCTCGTCCCATTGCGTTCCTCCTCCAATCGCATTGTCGAAGGGTGAACGCAGGCGGCGAGGGCTTGTTCCTACGGGAATTACCAGTGGCCGGTGTTCGGCATCGACGACCACGGCTCCTGCGGCGCTTTCGGCTCGCCCTTCTGCAGCAGCTCGATCGAGTGCAGATCGGGCGAGCGCACGAAGGCCATGTTGCCGTCGCGCGGCGGCCGGTTGATGGTGACGCCGGCCTTCATCAGCTTCTCGCAGGTGGCATAGATGTCGTCGACCTCATAGGCGAGATGGCCGAAGAAGCGGTCCTCGCCGTACTTCTCCTCGTCCCAATTGTAGGTGAGCTCGACCAGCGGCGCGCCGCGCGTGTTGGGCTGCTTCTTCAGCGCCTCGAGGTCGTCGGCCGAGCACAGGAACACCAGCGTGAAACGCCCCTTGTCGTTCTCGATCCGCCGCACCTCCTTCAGTCCCAGCGCATCCTGGTAAAACTTCATCGCGACATCGAGATTGCGCACGCGCAGCATGGTGTGGAGGTATCGCATGGTTGTTGCTCCCTTGGAACGGATGGAGGGTTTTTGGTTTCGGGCGGGGGCGATGAATAGCAGCAAAATGCGACAAGGGGCAGGGGGCGCGTGCACATGCGCGTGAGGAGGACGGCCGGTGAAGTATCGCAACGCGGTGGGCCTGAAGTCACGCCGCTTATCCGAACCAGGGTGGAGCGCGGCTTCATCACGTGCCATGGCTTGAATTTCGTCAAACGACCGGCGTATCTATTGGTCACCATGGACGATTATCCCAAACGCCTTAAGCCAAAAGTCGACGCCAGTGGGTGGGAGAAGGAGCCATTTGACGAGTGGCGGCGGAGAGCTCGGCGCCAGTTCAGAACGGTCCCCGAGAACGTAGCCCGTTACTGGCTCCATGAGCATTGGGGCAAGTCGCCGTATTCCTACCTGCGCTCGGCCAACTATCAATTTGAGCTCGTGACGTGGAAATCAGAACGGCTGTTTGAGGTGCTATCGATCTGGAATCGCTTCAACGCCGACCAGAAGGACTGCGTCAGCCACGGCCACCGCCTAGTGGATGATTGGGAGTTCGATGAGCCTTACCGGACGTCGGCCTATATGCT
>NZ_JBFULT010000689.1:0-3431 GCF_054049755.1 Bradyrhizobium sp. P5_C11_2 | reverse complement strand
TCCCTAAGCTGCGCGCCACCATCTCCTGCGCCGGATCGAAGCTCTGCAAGCCCGCCAGCACCGAAATGATGACGTATGGCAGGCYCAGCATCACGTTGGCGAGCACGAGGCCCGGCAGGGTCGCGACGAGGCCGACCTTGGCATAGACGAAGAAGATGCCGACGGCGGTGATGATGATCGGCACCACCAGCGGCAACAGCAGCATCATGTGGATGATCCGCATGATACGCAGCTTCGACTGGCTGATGGCATAGGCGGCGGCAACCCCGAGCGGCGTCGCGATCAGGACGGTCAGCAGCGCGACTGTCAGCGTCACCCGCGTCGCCTGCATCCAGGCCGGGTTGGAAAAATACTGCTGATACCAGCGCAGCGAGAAGGACGGCGGCGGGAAGGTCAGGAAGCGCGCGCTGGAGAACGAGATCGGCACGATGATCAGCACCGGCAGGATCAGATAGACCAGCACTAGGGCGCTGATCACATACAGAGCGATCCTTGCGGGCGACACGCGCGTCATTTCTGCCCCAATATGCGATCGAGCGAAATGAAGCGGCTGACGACGAGGAAGATCAGGAGCACGCTGACGAGCAGCACCACCGCGACCGCGCTCGCCGCGCCAAACTGGTTGTAGAGCTCGACATTGCGGCTCACCAGCATTGACACCATCACCGTACGGCCGCCGCCGAGCAGTTCCGGCGTGATGTAGAAGCCGAGGCAGAGCACGAACACCATGGTGCAGCCCGCGAGCACGCCCGGCAGCGACAGCGGCAGGAAGACGCGGACGAAGGTCAGCGACGGGCTCGCACCCAGGCTGGCGCCGGCCTGCATGAGATCGCCGGGGATTTTCTGCATGGTCGCATAGAGCGGCAGCACCATGAACGGCAGCAGAATGTGCACGGTCGCCACCACCGTGCCAAAAGTGTTGTGGACCAGCGCGAGCGGTTCGGAGATCACATCGAGATAGCGCAACAGCTGGTTGATCACGCCGGTGCGCTGGAGCAGCGCCAGCCAGGCATAGGCCCGCACCAGCACGCTGGTCCAGAACGGCAGCACGACCAGCGACAGGATCAGGATGCTCCAGCCTTTCGGCACGGCGTTGGCGAGATAGGCCACGGGATAGCCGAGCAGCAGCGCGAACAAGGTGACCGCGAGGCTGATCTCGAAGGTCAGCGCAAAGCTGCGCCAATAGATGTCCTCGGTGAAGATGCGGCGATAGTTCTCCAGCGTGAAGCCGTCATGGTAGATCGACTGCCAGGCCAGCCAGCCGACCGGCAGCACGATCAGCAGCAGAATCACGAGCAGCGCCGGCGACGCCAAGGCCAGCATCAGCCCGTGCTCGCGGCGCTGATGCTTTTGCGATGAATCCGGCATGGATGTCGTCACCACTGCCTCGCTTCGCTTACTTCTGCATGAACGACGCCCAGCGCTTCTCGGCCGCCTCGCCCGCCGGCGACGACCACCAGGCATAGGACATCAGCGCCTGTTTGGCCGCATTGGCCGGCTCGCTCGGCAGTTGCGCGGCGCGCTCCGGCTTGATCACGTTGGTCTCGAACGCCTTGGGATTGCCTGGACCGTAGTCGATGTGGAGCGGCAGATTGGCCTGGTGCACGGGATCGACGGCCTCGTTGAGGAATTTCACTGCCGCGTCGAGATTCGGCGCGCCCTTGAGGATGCAGAGCGAGGTGCTCTGCAAAATGCCCTGGTTGTAGGTGAAGGACACTTTTGCGCCCTCCTTGGCGACGGCGCTGACGCGGCCGTTCCAGGCCATCTCCATGTCGACCTCGCCGTCATTGAGGAGCTGCGCCGACTGCGCGCCGGAGGTCCACCACACCGTGATATGCGGCTTGATCTCCTCCAGCTTCTTGAAGGCGCGGTCGACGTCGAGCGGATAGAGCTTGTCCGGCGCAACGCCGTCGGCCATCAGCGCCGCCTCGAGCGTCGCGAACGGGTGGTTGCGCAGCGCGCGGCGGCCGGGAAATTTTTTCACGTCCCAGAAATCCGCCCAACTGTTCGGCGCGTCTTTCGGAAAGGTCTTCTGGCTGTAGGCCAGCACGCTGGAATAGAACTCGTAGGACACCGAATAGGGGCTGCGATAGGCCTCCGGCATCGCTGCGCCGTTTGGAATCTTCGAGAAGTCCAATTTCTCGATCAGCCCCTGCTCGCCGCCGCGCAGGCAGTTGCCAGTGGGGGTGTCGACAACGTCCCAGATCGGCTTGCCGCTGCCGACCTGGGTCTTGATCGCGGGCCAGGCGTCGGGGATGGAATCCTGGTTGATGGTGATGCCGAGCTTCTTGGCGGAAGGATCGAGGATCGCCACCGTCTGCGCCTGCTGATAGGCGCCGCCTTGCGAGACGAAGGTGATCTGTTCGGCGGCGTTGGCCGCGGTGCCGGCCAACGCAATCGCACCGCACGAAGCGCCCAACAGGGCGTAGCCAAATCTGAAGTGCCGTATCGTCATCCTCACCTCCTCTGTCGCCAAACTGGATCTCACTGACCGATCGCATCGAGAAACTGGTACCAGCCGGCGACCATGCGCACGGCGGGCTCGCGCAGCGGATAGAACGGAATCGCCTTCATGCGCCGCGCGTCGAGCAGCCCGACGTCGGGCGTCTCGCCGCGCACGAAGGCGGCGAGATAGCGCCCCATCAGGCTCGACATCGCAACGCCGGCGCCGTTGTAGCCCATCGAGAACAGCGTGCGATCGTCGAGCCGGCCGATATGCGGCACCGAGTCCAGCGTCATGCCGACCAGGCCCGACCATTTGTAGGCGAGCGGGACATCGGCGAGATCAGGGAAGATGCCGACCATCGCCTTGCGCAAAGCGTCGAACGCGGCTTCAGAGTCCTCTTTGCCGAACGCGCCGCGGCCGCCAAAAATGACGCGGTTATCGACCATGCGGAACCAGCGCATCATGCGCTTGGTCTCGGTATAGGTGCGCCCGGTCGGCATCAGCTTTCCGGCGAGATTGCGCGGCAGTTTTTCCGTTGCGACCATGGCGCTGCGGAACGGGATCAGCGTGCGCTGCATCTGCGCGGTGGCGCTGGTGAGGTCCGAGTAGCTGTTGGTGGCGATGATCGCCTGCTTCGCGCGCACGGCGCCATTCGGCGTCTCCGCGACGATGCCGCCCTGCTCTCGCCTCAGCTTGAGCACCGGCGATTCCTGGAAAATGGAGACACCGCGGCGCGCCACGCCGTCGGCGAGGCCGCGCAGATAGTTCAGCGGATGAATGCCGCCCGAGCCGGGATTGAGCACGCCGCCGACGAAGGTGTCCGAGCCGGTCTCCTCGCGTACCCCGCGCTTGTCGAGGATGCGGACTTCGACATCGCCCATCTCGCGCGTCATCCAATTGGCTTCGTCGATCGCGGCCCTCAAGGTCGTCTCGTTGTGCGCGGCCTTGACCTGGCCTGCGCGCGTCAACGCGGCGCTGGTGAGGT
>NZ_JBFULT010000688.1:0-3433 GCF_054049755.1 Bradyrhizobium sp. P5_C11_2 | reverse complement strand
TCGCCAAACTGCTCCCTGGGGTTATGGGTCCCGGCCTTCGCCGGGACGACGTTGGGGAGAGATTGGCGCACAGCTGCTTCATCGCACACGCGCCAGCCTTGAACCTGCCCATCACGCCACGCAACAAACGGAGACCCCTTCCGCCTACGGGACCACCGCCATGCGCCGCCTGCTCGTCGCGCTCTGTCTGCTCGCCGCAACCCTGTGGTCCGCGCCCGCCTTCGCGCAGGCGCGCAGCCAGCTCGGGCCGCTCTGCACCACCGACACCACGCCGGCGGACCAGATGATCGATGCCTGCAACAAGATCGTCGCGCTGAAGGTGTTCAAGGGCGAGCAGCTTGCGACCGTCTATTTCTGGCGCGCGGTGGGCTGGAACAAGAAGGGCGACTACACGAGAGTCATCGCAGACACCACCGAGGCGATCCGGCTCCAGCCGAGCCAGGCGGTCTACAATTTGCGCGGCTCGGCCTACTACGACAAGGGCGAGTACGACATCGCGGTCGCAGATTTCGACGATGCACTGAAGCTCGGTCCGCCGAGCGGCACCATCTTCCACAACCGCGGCAATGCCTGGCGCGGCAAGGGCGACTACGCAAAAGCGATCGCCGACTACGACATGTCGATCAAGGCCGACCCGAAATCGGCGTTCTCGTTCCAGAACCGCGGTATCGCGAAGGAGGCGCTCGGCGAGCTCGACGGCGCGCTGGCGGACATCAACCAGGCGATCCGTCTCGACCCGACGCTGCCGCAGCCGCTGATCAACCGCACCGCGATCTGGCGGGCCAGGGGCGATCTCGACCGCGCCATTGCCGACGGCAGCGAGGCGATCCGGCTTGCCAAGGASAAGCCGCCGGCCAACATCATGACGCCGCCGAACAGCGTGCTGATCTCGGGCTACACCCATCGCGCGCTGGCCTATGAGGCCAAGGGCGATTACGCCCGCGCGCGCGACGACTACAAGGCGACGCTGGCGATCGTGGCCTCGGATGCCGGCAGCAAGGCCAGCCAGGCGACCGCAAAGGTGCGGCTGTCGCTGGTGACGGAGGCAGCCGCGCCGATCCCGCGCGATGCGCCGTCACCGACGACGCAGCCAGCGGCAACACCTGCCGCGCAGCAGACCGGCGCGGCCCCGGCGCCCCCGCCTGCCCCGGCCGTTCGCGGCAGGCGCATGGCCCTGATCATCGGCAACGGCGCCTATGCGCATGTCAAGGCGCTGCCCAATCCGCCCAACGACGCGCGCGCCGTGGCCAGGAGCCTGCGCGACATCGGCTTCACCGTGTCGGAAGGCATCGATCTCGACCGCACGGCGATGCAGAAGATGACGCGCGACTTTTTGCGCGAGGCCGCGCGGGCGCAGGTTGCCGTGGTCTACTACGCCGGCCACGGCGTGCAGGTCGACGGCCGCAACTATCTCATTCCCATCGACGTCGAGCTGAAGGCAGGTAGCAGCATGACGGAGGCGATGATCGACATGGACACGATCATGGCCGGCCTCGACGACCAGGTCCGCACCAACATTTTGATCTTCGATGCCTGCCGCAACAATCCGATGGCGCAGCAGGTCGCATCGACCAGTGCCAATCGCGGCATCGAGGGCGCATCGGGCCTCGCCGCGCCGACGGGCCTGGGCGCCGGTGCAACGCTGGGCGCCGGCACGCTGATCGCATTCGCGACCGCGCCGGGCCAGGTCGCGCTCGACGGCGAAGGCGCCAACTCGCCGTTCTCGGCGGCATTGTCGCGCCACATCGGCACGCCGGGCCTGGAGGTGCAGCAGATGCTGACACGGGTGCGGGCCGAGGTGGTCTCGTCGACGAAGAACAAGCAGGTGCCGTGGTCGAACTCGTCGCTGCTGGGCGAGGTTTATCTGGCGGAGAAGTGAGGGTGGGTATCTTCGTCAGATGCGGAACACCGTAGCTCCACCCTCCGCTGTCATCGCCCGACTTGATCGGGCGATCCAGTACCCCGAGACGTCTGTGACCCATCGAGAAGCCGCGGCGTACTGGATTCCCCGCCGGAGCCTGTCATCGGGCTCGCCGAAGGCGAGACCCGGTGGCGGGGAATGACGGAGAGGACGAACCAGACGCGCTCCACGAAAAACGAGCCAAAATTGCAACAGCCAGCGAGATAGTCGAGCGCAACCTGCGGCTGCTCTATTTTGTCGCATATCGTTATCCTAC
Organism: Bradyrhizobium sp. P5_C11_2; assembly: GCF_054049755.1. Classification (NCBI taxonomy): domain Bacteria; kingdom Pseudomonadati; phylum Pseudomonadota; class Alphaproteobacteria; order Hyphomicrobiales; family Nitrobacteraceae; genus Bradyrhizobium; species Bradyrhizobium sp. P5_C11_2. The sequence continues at coordinate 1,256 of NZ_JBFULT010000688.1, read as the reverse complement.
AGTGCCGGCAACACCGATCGTCGGTGGACTGATTGCTGGGGAAATCTGGTGAGAAAATTCGCGGCCGCTGTCGGCATCATCCTGTCTGTCATATTCGGGGCACAGCCCGCCTTCTCCCAAGGCGCTCCGTCCAGCGAGGCCTCGCGCAAGGCCGAACTGGCGGCCGCGTGGCAGGCGGCCGGCAATGCCGGCACCGCCGGTCCCGCCGACGTTCCCCTCATCGACCAGGCAGCGTTGAAAATCCCGGCCGGCGACTTCTTCGTACCCAAGGCTGAAGCTGCGCGGGTGATGCGCGCACTCGGCAACACGGTTCACGACGCGAACTTTGTCGGTCTCGTCCTTGGCACCCGGCAGAACGACCGGTGGCTGGTCGTCATTAACTACATCAAGGAAGGCTATATCAAGGATGATGCCGCCAAGGATTGGAATGCCGACGACCTGCTGAAGAATCTCAAGGAGGGCGTCGACGAGTCCAACAAGGATCGCGCCGCGCGCGGATTTCCCGAGATGGAAGTGATCGGCTGGATCGAGCCGCCGAACTATGATGCCGTGTCGCACCGCCTGGTGTGGTCGGTGCTCGGCAAGGACAAGGGCGCGTCGGACGATGCCCGCAAGGACGTCAACTACAACACCTACGCTCTGGGCCGCGAAGGCTATTTCAGCCTGAACTTATTGTCGGATTCGACCAGAATCGCGACCGACAAATCCGCCGCCCACGAACTGCTCGCCAACCTCTCCTATCAATCCGGCAAGCGCTATGAGGATTTCAGCGCCTCGACCGATCGAATCGCCGAATACGGACTGCTCGCGCTGGTCGGCGGCGTCGCCGCCAAGAAGCTCGGCCTGTTTGCCCTCGTGCTCGCCTTCGTGCTCAAATTCGCCAAAGCCATCTTCATCGGCGCGGCCGTGTTCGGCGCCGGGATACTGAAATTCTTCCGCCGCAAGCCGCGTGACGATTCCGCCGGCGGGGCGGCATGAAAACTCTCTTCCTGCTGCTGTTCTCCGGCCTGAAATGGGGGAAGCTCGCCACCAGCGGCGGCACCATGCTGTTGTCGCTGGCGGTCTACGCGACGATATGGGGCTGGCGCTATGCGGCGGGCTTCATCGCACTGCTGTTCGCGCATGAAATGGGGCACTACGTTGCGGCCCGCCAGCGTGGCCTGGACGTCGGCGCGCCGGCCTTCATCCCGTTCGTCGGTGCGTGGATCGCGCTCAAGGACCAGCCGGTCGACGTCGAGACCGAGGCTTATGTGGCG
>NZ_JBFULT010000687.1:0-3457 GCF_054049755.1 Bradyrhizobium sp. P5_C11_2 | reverse complement strand
CAAGTCCGCCGCTGCCGTCGCAGATCTCAAGCAGCGCGGCGTCAAGGCGATCGCCGTCACCACTGACGTGACCGACAAGGCGGCGGTCACCGCGATGGTGGAGCGCGTCGTCAGGGAGCTCGGCCGCATCGACATCCTCGTCAACAACGCCGGCATGAGCATCCGCAAGCCGCCGCACGAGCTCGAGCTCGACGAGTGGAACAAGGTCATCGCGACCAACCTCACCAGCGCCTTCCTGTGCTCGAAGGCGGCCTATCCCGCGCTCAAGGTGTCCGGCAACGGCAAGGTGATCAATATCGGCTCGATGATGTCGATCTTCGGGGCGAGCTTCGCGACGGCCTATGCGGCGAGCAAGGGCGGCATCGTGCAGTACACGCGCGCCTGCGCCAATGCCTGGGCGCCCGACAACATCCAGGTCAACGCCATCCTGCCCGGCTGGATCGATACCGATCTCACCCGCGGCGCGCGGCAGCAGGTATCGGGATTGCACGAGCGGGTGCTGGCGCGCACGCCCGCAGGGCGTTGGGGCGACATCGACGATTTCGCCGGCATCGCGGTGTTTCTCTCCTCGCCCGCGTCCGGCTTCGTCACCGGCACCGCGATCCCCATCGACGGCGGTTTCTCGGTAATGGCCTGAGGCTGCCCGCACCAAAAAAGAAGCCCCGGACGAGTGCCGGGGCTTTTGAATTTGGCAGTGATCTTTTTTGTAGTGCTTGGTCGTTGGTTGCTCAGTAGCGCGCGATGACCGGCGCGTCGAACTTGTAGCTGGCGCGCACCACGGCCCACTGGATGTCGCGCGGCTTGGCATCGAACGTGTAATTGCCCGAAGTGCCGCCGAGCTGATAGGTCTGGCTGCCGAAGGCGGCGTAGTTGTATTCGAGGCCGACGATCCAGTTGCGGGTGATGCCGTATTCCCAGCCGGCGCCGACGGTCCAGCCGTTGGCCCAGTGGGTCTGACCGCCCGAGCCCGTCGACGGGTTCGCAACGTTGTCGACCACCGACAGACGATTGTTCACGCCGGCATAGCCGCCCTTGATATAGAACAGGTTGTTCTGCACGGCGAAGCCGGCGCGGCCGACGACCGTAGCAAGCACGTTGGCGCGCCAGCTGAACTGATCGTCGAGGCCGACGCCGAACACGGTGTTCGTGAACGAGCCCTTGTTGTCGAGGCCGGAGATCGTGCCCTCCATGCCGAACACGTAGTTGTTGGCCTGCCAGTTGTAGCCGATCTGGGCGCCGCCCATGATGCCCGACTTGCGCTGACGGAAACCTTCACCCGGCGAGAGATCGCCGAACGGCGCGCCGGTCCCGTTGTTGATGAACTGCTCGTTGGTCCACGCGCCACCGATGTGGCCGCCGACATAGAAACCGGTCCAGTTGAACAGGGGCTCCGCATAGGCGGGCGCCTTCGTGTAGCGCGCGCCGAGATCGGCGGCGGACGCCGCGCCGGTCGAGACCAGAGCGGTCGTGCAGGCGAAGGCAGCAATCAATTTGTTACGCATGGTACACCCCGTGTCCTTTGATGGGTGCACGCTCACACGCAGTTCTTACTCAAATTTGAATCAAGAAAGTTAAGACGCCGGTTTCCCGCGTAAGGGTCCTTGATTCCGCTTATGCTGTTGCAGCCACGCCACGCGCGGCGCGCAGTTTAACGCGGCGTTATCCCTACTGAATTCTGACGCGCTACGATGGCAGCGCGGCCTTCGAATGCACGTGCTCGGGCCGCACCCCGAGTGCAAGCAGGCGCGCCGGAATGCCCTGGAGCCACGGCAGCGCGGTGATGAGGCGCACGATCAACGGCACCTTCAGCGGCCGGTCGTCCGGCTGCAACGCGCCGCTGATGATGTTGTTCTGCACGATCACCTGCATCGCCTGCGTCATCTTCACCGGGAACTCGCGGCGTCGGCGCACGGCATCGAGTTCATCCTCGGATGGACAACCGTGTTGCATCTTGTCCGCCAGCAGGTTCGCGGCCGCGACGGCATCCTGCACGGCGAGATTGACGCCGACGCCGCCGACCGGCGACATCGCATGCGCGGCGTCGCCGATGCACAGCAGGCCCGGTCGCGTCCAGCGCTTCAGGCGGTTGATCGCGACGGTGAGAAGCTTGAGGTCGTCAAAGCTCTTCACGTCGGCAACGCCACTCCTGAGGATCGGCGCCATGCGCACGACGTCGTCGAGCAGCGCCTGCAATCCCCTCGCCTTCACCGCATCGTATTGTCCCTTGGCGATGACATAGGCGCACTGCCAGTAGTCGCCGCGATCGAAGGTCACCATCATCTTGCCGGGCTCGACCCGCGCGAACACGTTTTCCGTCTCATCCGCGTTGCGGCCGACGCGGAACCACAGCACGTCCATCGGCGCGCCGATCTCCTCGACCTCCAGCCCCGCGCGCTCGCGCACCGTCGAATGTCGGCCGTCGCAGGCGATGGTGAGATCGGCTTCGATGTCGACGGTGCCGTCCGGCGTCTTCGCACGCACACCGGCGATCGTCTCGCCGCGGCGGATCAGGTCGACGGCTTCCGTATTCATCATCACCTTGAGTGAAGAGAAGCGCTGGCCGGCCTCGCGCAGGAAATTCAGGAAGTCCCATTGCGGCATGAACGCGATGAAGGGGTACTTGGTGCGCAGGCGCCTGAGATCGGCGATCCGCACCGGCGTGCCGCCGAACAAGCCGTCCATCGTCTGCAGGCGCTGATGCGGCAGCTTCAGGAAGCCGTCGATCAGGCCGAGCTCATCCATGACCTGGAGGGTCGAGGGATGCACGGTATCACCACGAAAGTCGCGGAAGAAATCCGCWTGCTTCTCCAGCACCACGACGTCGATGCCGGCGCGCCCCAGAAGATAGCCGATCATCATACCGGCGGGCCCGCCGCCGACGATGCAACACCGGACTTTCACGGAGGACCCCTGCGGTGGGTGCGATGAATCTGGTTCCACGGCAGAATCCCCGTTTACGACTTAAGTTTTCTGTGCGGTGCAGCAAGCAGGTTTAATTTGCCGCAGCTGTGAATGCCCGTTAGCGTTGCAGCGAATTTCGATTTCTTTCAGGAAATTGCAGTGCGGACGATCCTCATACTGCTCGGCGTCTGGATCCTGATCAACGTGCTTTTCGTCGTGATCATGATCCCGCCGCGCAAACCCCGGAAGTCGGCCCCGCGGGAGACGGGTACGCTTGCGCCGGTGCGGATCGATGAGAACGCCTATCCGTTCGAGGAGCAGGAAAAGTTTCTGCTTCGCCATGTCATCATCTCGATCGCCATGGGAACGCTGTTTTCGCTGACGCCGCCCTTGATCGAGGCGATCGACTCCATCAAGCGCTTCATCAGGAAGCGCCGCGAGTAGCGGGAGCGCGGCGGGCGACTCCGCCCTCGCCGTCAATTGTTGCTGCGGTTGGCGGCGCGGAAACTCTTGATCTCCGACACGCTGCCGTCGCGATAGGTCAGCTCCACCGAGA
>NZ_JBFULT010000686.1:0-3464 GCF_054049755.1 Bradyrhizobium sp. P5_C11_2 | reverse complement strand
GGGTAACAATGCCGAGCAGATCGGCATGGTGCTGGCCTGGACCGGATTGCCGCAGCTCGTGCTGATCCCGCTGGTGCCGCGCCTGATGCAGCGGTTTGACGCGCGGATCATCATCGGTGTCGGCTTCGTGCTGTTCGCGGCGTCCAACTTCCTGAACATCTATATGACCAGCGATTATGCTGCCGATCAGCTGCTCTGGCCTAACGTGGTCCGCGCCATCGGCCAGGCGCTGGTGATGGCGCCGCTCTCGGCGGTCGCGACCGCCGGCATCGAGGCGGAGAACGCGGGCTCGGCGTCCGGCCTGTTCAACATGATGCGCAATCTCGGCGGCGCCGTCGGCATCGCGCTGCTCCAGACCGTGCTGACCAAGCGCGAGCAGTACCACTCCAACGTGCTGATGCAGTCGGTCTCGGTGTTCGAGCAGGCCACCCGCACCCGGCTGGAGCAGCTCACGCAATATTTCGTCAACCACGGCATCCTCGACCGCGCCGACGCCTCGCATCGCGCCTATGTCGCGATCGGCCATATCGTGCAGAAGCAGGCCTACATCCTCGCCTTCAGCGACACCTTCTATCTGCTCGGCATGGCACTGATCGTCGCCCTGATCGCAACCCTCTTCCTGAAGAAGCCCGGCCACACCTCGGCCGGGGGAGCCCACTGACCTCAACTTGAAGGAGCAAGGAGAACGACCATGAAGCCCCGCATGAATTTCTACCAGGCCGCCCCCGACACGATGAAAGCGCTGATGGCGCTGGAAGAGCAGATCCAGTCCACGGGACTTGAGAAATCGCTGATCGAGCTCGTCAAGATCCGGGCGTCGCAGATCAACGGCTGCGCCTTTTGCATCAACATGCACACCGAGGACGCTCGCAAGCGCGGCGAGACCGAGCAGCGCATCTACCTGCTGAATGCCTGGCGCGAATCCCCGCTCTATACCGACCGCGAACGCGCCGCGCTGGCGTGGACCGAGTCGGTCACGCTGATCTCCGAGACGCATGCCCCGGACGACGTCTACGAGCAGGTCCGTGCGCAGTTCTCCGATGCCGAGACGGTGAACCTGACCATGCTGATCGGGGCCATCAATGCCTGGAACAGGCTGGCGATCGCATTCCGGGCGATTCACCCGGTGAAGGTGAAGGCGTCGGTGGCGTAGGCCGTGGCGCGTCCCTCGCAGCCGAGTCTCGTAGGGTGGGCAAAGCGAAGCATGCCCACCGCTTCTTCAGCGAACGCGAGAGAAGAGGTGGGCACGGCGCAAGCGCGCCTTTGCCCACCCTACGATAGCTGAGAGTGTGGCTAAACCGCAGTCGCCTTGGCGAACTCCACATAGATCTCGCGCAGCCGCGTCGCCATCGGGCCGGGCTTGCCGTCGCCGACCTTCTTGCCGTCGACCGCGACCACCGGCTGCACGAACTGCGAGGCCGAGGTGATGAAGGCTTCCTTGGCGGCGAGCGCCTCGGCGACCGTGAAGGAACGTTCCTCGACGCGGAGCTGGCGTTCTTCCGCGAGCGCCACCACGGCCTTACGGGTACAGCCCGGCAGGATCGCGTTGGAGTTCTTCCGGGTCACGATGACGTCGTCCTTGGTGAGGATGAAGGCCGAGGACGAGCCGCCTTCGGTGACGAAACCGTCTTGCAGCATCCAGGCCTCGCCCGCGCCGGCTTCGGCAGCGGCCTGCTTCGCCAGCACCTGTGCCAGCAGCGCCACGCTCTTGATGTCGCGCCGCTCCCAGCGGATGTCGGGCACCGTGATCACGTTGATGCCGGTCTTCGCCRACGCCGCGTTGATGATGTCCTTCTCCGAGGTGAACATCACCAGGCTCGGCTTGACGTTGCCCTTGGGGAAGGGGAAATCGCGGCCCTTGTCGGCGCCGCGCGTCACCTGGAGATAGACGAGGCCGCTTTCGACCTTGTTGCGCGCGATCAGCTCCTTCTGGATCTCGGTGATGCGCTCGACCGTCTCCGGCAGCCTCAGCTTGATCTCGCCGACCGAGCGCTCCAGCCGCGCCAAATGCGAGGCGTTGTCGACCAGCTTGCCGTCGAGCACGGCGGAAACCTCGTAGATGCCGTCGGCGAACAGAAAGCCGCGATCGAGGACCGAGACTTTGGCGTCCGAGAGCGGGACGAATGAGCCGTTGACGTAGGCGATCGAGTCCAAGGCAGGTCTCCTGGAGGGGAAGGGGATTTGGCCACCGGTATAGGAGATTTGGCGAGCCCGATAAACCCTACTCTTCGTCATCCCGGGGCGCGCGTAGCGCGAGCCCGGGATCCATACTCCCGATGGTGGTTATGGATTCCGGGCTCGCGACTGCGTCGCGCCCCGGAATGACAGAGGGAGTTAATGCGACAGAATCTTCGACAGGAACTTCTGCGCGCGGTCGCTGCGCGGCTTGCCGAAGAAATCCTCCTTCGCCGCATCCTCGACGATCTCGCCGCGGTCCATGAAGATCACGCGGTTGGCGACCTTGCGGGCAAAACCCATCTCGTGGGTCACGACCATCATGGTCATGCCTTCGCGGGCGAGATCGACCATGACGTCGAGCACCTCGCTCACCATTTCGGGGTCGAGCGCCGAGGTCGGCTCGTCGAACAGCATGACGATCGGATCCATCGCGAGCGCGCGCGCGATGGCGACGCGCTGCTGCTGGCCGCCGGAGAGCTGCGCGGGAAACTTCTGCGCCTGCTCCTTCAGGCCGACGCGATCCAGCAGTTGCATGCCTTTCGCCACCGCCTTGTCGTAGGAACGGCCAAGCACCTTCTGCTGGGCAAGGCAGAGATTCTCGATGATCTTGAGATGCGGGAACAGCTCAAAGTGCTGGAACACCATGCCGACGCGCGAGCGAAGTTTCGGCAGGTCGGTCTTGGGATCGTTGACCTTGGTGCCGTCGACGCTGATGTCGCCCTCCTGGAACGGCTCGAGCGCGTTGACGCATTTGATCAGCGTCGACTTGCCCGAACCCGAGGGGCCGCAGACCACCACCACCTCGCCCTTGGTGACGCTGGTGGTGCAGTCGGTCAGCACCTGGAAGGTCGGGCTGTACCATTTGTTGACGTGGCTGATTTCGATCATGATCGACACGCTCTATCGAATGATGGCGATGCGCGCCTGGAGGCGGCGAACGCCAAAGGACGCAACACAGGAAATGGTGAAGTAGACGACGGCGGCAAACAGGTACATCTCGACCAGGCGACCGTCGCGCTGTGCGACCTTGCTCGCCGCACCCAGGAAGTCCGGGATCGAGAGCACGTAGACCAGCGAGGTGTCCTGGAACAGCACGATGGTCTGCGTCAGCAGCACCGGCAGCATGTTGCGGAACGCCTGCGGCAGCACGACGTAGCGCATGGTCTGAGCGTAGGTGAGGCCGAGCGCGTTGGCGGCGGCCGGCTGGCCGCGCGAGATCGACTGGATGCCGGCGCGCATGATTTCGGAGAAGTAGGCCGCCTCGAACATGATGAAGGTGATGAGCG
>NZ_JBFULT010000685.1:0-3467 GCF_054049755.1 Bradyrhizobium sp. P5_C11_2 | reverse complement strand
GGATAGGCCTTGGTGCCGTCCATGATGCGGTTGTAGGACCAGATGACGTCGTCGGCCGTCATCTTGCGGCCGTGGTGGAAATAGGCGTCGTCGCGCAGCTTGAAGGTGTAGACGAGACCGCCGCCCGAGACGATGACCTCCTTGGCAAGTTCCGGAACCGGCTTGCCCTCAGCGGAGTCCCAAATGTAGAGCGACCGATGCAGGGCCTTGGCGTAGATCTCGTCCTGGGCGCGCTGAGTGGTGTGAATGTCCAAACTTGTGAAACTGGAACCATAAGGCGCCGTCATGCGGATGGTCCCGCCCTTGCGCGGTGTCTGAGCCTCCACTGATCCGGCGAGCGCCAGTCCCAACCCAGCGACGATCGCCACAATCCTGAACATCATGTCCCCTCCGGCACTGCAGGCATATTCCAGTCACGGAGTTGACCACTCGCGGCACGTCGAGTGCAAGCTCCTCTTTTCGCCTTGGATGCCGCAGTTCCTTGCAACACTTCGTTCGAGACGCCCGCCCCGGGGGGCGAGCCCTCAGGTGAAGCCGTAGTTCGCGGCGAGCCCCTCAACCCGTCGAGAATCGGAAGCGGAAACAACGATCTACGAGCGGTGAACGTCCGGCGTGATCGATGCGACCAAGCTCAGGACAAGGGCCTTCAGCCCAGTGATCTCGTCGAGATGGGAATCCGGACATGAAAAGCCGAACGCTAGGTGCTTTGCTTATCGGCGGTCTGGTCGCCGCCGCAGCTGTGCTGGCAAGCCCGGTCGCGGCCAGCCTCGGCCGGTACAGCGAGGCGGACAGCATCCGGTTCAGCTGGAGTCGCACCACCGGCGTGAACGACTATCTTGACGAAACGTGGTGGGCGGTCCGGGGCCATGACACTCCGGATAATTTCGCCGAACGACTGCTCAGCATCCCCGTCGGAGCGGTCGCACGGGGCGCAGGTGCGGGTTTCGAAGCCAGGGTTTCCCAGGGCACCGGTCTGCCACTGCCAGAGAGTTGGAGCATCGCTACGGCGAAGAATTCGCCGTTCATCACGTCGGTCTACGCCGAGACCCCGCGCGATCTCGCGGCGGTGCTCGGCTTCTATCGCACCGAGCTCGGCAAGCGTGGCTGGATCGAGACGGTGGTCGAACCAGACCGGGCCGTGATCACCTTCACGACGACCCGTGGACCGGTCCTGCTCCGGCTTTCCCGTCAGAACGACAGGACAATCGCCGAACTTTCGCTGCGCAAGCCGGGTATCGCGGATTGCGGCCTCCTGCCGAGGCCGAGCCAGGCAAGGCTGATGCTCGGCAACAAGTCGGACGAGGGGGCGGTCATCACCGTCGCCGACCAGACCATCAAGCTGGCGGCGCACGCCGGCGAGAAACTRGCACAGTCCGACTCCGCCGCATCCGACATACCGGACAGCCAAAAGATCGATCTGCCGCCCGGCAAGTACAAGGTCACCCTCAAGGTCGAGGGCGGCACGGTCCAGATCCGGGAGTTCGAGGTCGCGGCCAACGAGACCTGGGGTCTGCTGGCCGGCACTGACGGCGTCCTGCTGCCGATGCGGCTTTATTGAAGCGCATCGGCCTCTAGCCGTTCGCAAACTCCGGCATCCAATCGCGCAGCTTTCGCGCGGCGCCGGTGACGTCAGCGATCGTCCGAAACGCCCCCGTCTCCACCATCATCGCCCTCGCCAGCCGCACCGCGCGGGCTTCGCTGGTCGCCCGCTTCTTCGGATCCTCGATCAGCTCGAAATCGATGTTGTGGGCGAGACCGAAGATGCGGCGGATGGTTTTTGCGGCGGCGAAGCCGACGGTGTCGGTGAAGAGACGCTGCATATAGGCCTGCCGCTCCGCCTCAAGGCGGGCGGCGCCCTTCTCGCCGGCGAAGAGTGAGGCCGGATAGGCATCCCCCGAAGCACTGGCGCGCCAGAGGTCGAGGAATTTTCCGGCGAACTCGGTCCAGACCTGCTCGACCGTCTCCAGCATCCAGCCCTCGAACGCAGCCCGCTCGCCCGGCGAGCGCTCGTGGCCGGCGGAGGCAAAATAGGCCATCAGGAGGTTGGCCAGCACGGCGCCGACGTCGAACCCCATCGGGCCATAGAATGCGAATTCCGGGTCGATCACCCGCGTCTGGCTCTCAGTCACCATGATAGAGCCGGTGTGGAGGTCGCCGTGGAGCAGCGCTTCCGGGCTTGCCATGAATTTCAGCTTCAGGCGGGAGATCGCGACATGCAGCTCCATGTCCTCGCGCAGGCTCGCGGCCAACCCGTCGAGGTATGGCACGGTCCAGCGGTTCTGCTCGGCGATGCGGTAGGGATCGGTGAAGATCAGGTCTTCCGTGATCTTGCAGAGCGCATGGTTGCCGGCGAAGGCTGCGATGCCATCCTTCTTCTCGGCCGCGGACAGCGCGAGGTCGGAGGTGAAGAACAGCGTCCGCGCCATGAAGGTGGTGATGTCGCCCGCGAAGCGCGGATATTGCGTTGCCGCGACCAGCCCCTTGCGCATGATGATGTGGGGCTCGAGCAGCTCCATCACCGTCAGCGCCAGCGCATCGTTGTGATGCAGCACCGCCGGTACCAGGCCGGGTGCGAGCTGGGCCTGCTTCGACAGGGACAGATATTCGTAGTGGGCCCGCGACAGTGGCAGCGGCCAGCTCTCGCCGACGAGGCGGACGTAAGGCAGCGCCTGCTTCACGGCGACGCCGCCGCTTGCGCCCTTGACGATGAAGACCAGATTGAGATTGCCGTCGCCGACCTCGGTGATCGACCAGGCGGCCGGCTCCGCGCCGTACAGCGCCTTAAGGTCCGGAACGCCTGCGAGATAGTCCCGCAAGGCCGCCTCATGCAGAATCCGGTAGTCCCCCCGCCCCTCGGTCATGACGATCCCATCCCATGCTTGGCATGGCCGGATCGTTACTCCCGCTCCAGGAAGCTCGAGCCGATCTCGGCCTTTCTTTTGATCGGATCGTAATCACAATAAACGCTGTCCGCTACCAGCGTGTAGCTGGCGCTGACGTTGTATTTGTCCAGCTTGACCGAGTTCAGCCCGATCACCGAGGTGCTCTTGCCGCCGTTCCACTTGAACGGCGTCGAGCTCTTGGCCTGCTCGCAGGCCATCACGGCCTCGTTGAAGACGTAGCCCTCGACGAACGCCTTCAGCGTCCGCACCTGCACGGCCATCTTCCACTCAAAATAGCCGATGGCACCGAGGCCGGCGACGATCAGCACCAAGAGCGCAACGACGATCCTTTGAAAAGTCATCCGTCCCCCCAAAACAACTACGCAACTATGAAAATCTAAAACGGCATTCCCATCAGCTTCGACAGGCGCTCGATCGAAAGGTAGCCGGCCTGATAGGCGATCATGCCGAGCCCGTAGATGACCGCCGAGATGATCGTGGTCCAGATCAGCTTGGGTCCCATCCGGGTCAGGATCGGCGCGCCGGGGTCGGTGCCGGGTGCGCCGACGCCGTCCTCGTGCTGGC
>NZ_JBFULT010000684.1:0-3478 GCF_054049755.1 Bradyrhizobium sp. P5_C11_2 | reverse complement strand
GTGAAGCGACGGGCAAGCCCGCTCCCGTGGTCGGCGGCTCGTGCGACTTCGGTGTCGTGGTCACCACCGGCGATGAGTTCACCGTGCTGACGACCGGCCTCACCGTATTCCAGAACAAGAAGATGGTGATCCCGATCCCGGGCTGGGGGCTCAACGATCTGATCTTCGCGCGGACTCGCGCCGCGATCCCTGCCGGAGTGTCCGTTCTGAGAATCCCCTACACCCCGGCGAAATTTCCTCCCCGCGATGAGTCCAAGGACACATTGAAGGACAGGTTGTTCCGCGATCTCAACGCGGAGCTGGCCGGATACATGCGCGAGGTCGTGAAAGGAACGAATTGCCGGCACTACATCCAGATCCTCAATTCAATCAGCCCTATCGGGACATCGAACTATACGGTCCGCGGTTTCGGCATCCTCAACCAGGATGTAGTGCTAGGGCGTCGCATCTATCTTTATGCCCTGGCGTTTATCCGCATCTTTGACGGGCGCGACTTCTCCGTTGTCAGACAGAGCTCTGCGCTGATCAACGTGCATCATTCCCTGGTGGTGCAGAGGCTTCTGGGCAGGCAAATCGGCGGCCCCTATCGCGAATTACCCGCAGAATCGTTTCCAACGCGCCCTGAAGATGCCGCCGACAATCCCGCACTGCGCGACGGCGTGCGCGCCATGCTGACCGAAAGCCTCGACAAGACGCTGCCGCTTTTGCTCGGTGTTCGATCAGCAGCGAGTCAAAGCGACGCCAAAGAACGTTGATCCACATGTCGTTCACGCCGCTTGCCTTCTGCCTAGGCGTAGTGCGTTGCGAATGCGCGGCAAACGCGGCATGAATTGCGCTGTTCGCCTCCCGCCGATAGAAGGTTCCGCGCCATGATCAAGCTCTACTGGTCGCCCCGCTCGCGCTCGTTCACGACGCTCTGGCTGATGGAGGAGAGCGGCCTGCCCTATGAGCGCGTGCTGACCGACATCTCGACCGGCGCGCAGAAGGCGCCGGATTTCCTCAAGATCAATCCGATGGGCAAGGTGCCGGCACTCGCCGACGGCAATGCCGCGCTCGCCGAAGCCGCGGCGATCTGCGCCTACATTGCCGACCGTTATCCCGAGACCAAGCTCGCGCCCGCGGTGACCGATCCGCGCCGCGCGCGCTATCTGCAATGGCTGTTCTTCTCGCCGGGCTGCATCGAGCCCGCCATCATCCAGATCTTCACCAAGATCGAGATCCCGACCTCGACCGCGGCCTGGGGCAGCGCAACGCAGGTCTTCGACGTGCTGGAAGCTGCGCTCACCAAGGGCCCGTGGATTCTCGGCGAGGAATTTTCCGCCGCCGACATCACGGTCGGCTCCGGCCTCAACTTCGCGGTGCGCCTGTTCAAGATGGTGCCGTCGCGCCCGGCCTTCGATGCCTATCTCGCGCGCTGCATGGCACGGCCTGCGTTCCAGCGCGCGGAGAAGATCGCGGCGGGTTAAGCAAGCTCAGAGATCCGCAGGGTGGGCAAAGTGAAGCGTGCCCACCACTTGTATCGCGATCGCCGAGAAATGGTGGGCACGGCGCGCGAAGAGCGCGCCTTTGCCCACCCTACGAAGCTAGTCCGACGATTTCAAATCCCCCGGCTTCGGCATCAGGACGATGTTGTAGCCGGAATCGACATAATGGATCTCGCCGGTCACGCCGCCGGAGAGGTCCGACAACAGATACAGCGCCGAGCCGCCGAGCTCGTCGAGCGTGACGCCGCGGCCGAGCGGCGAGTGCTTCTGCTGGAACGCGAACATCGCACGCGCCTCGCCGATGCCGGAGCCGGCGAGCGTGCGCACGGGGCCGGCGGAAATCGCATTGACGCGGATGCCGCGCGGTCCGAAATCCGTGGCGAGATAGCGCACGGAGGCTTCCAGCGCCGCCTTGGCGACGCCCATCACGTTGTAGTTCGGCATCGCGCGCATCGAGGCGCCGTAGGTCAGCGTGATCATGCTGCCGCCCTGCGGCATCAGCTCGGCGGCGCGTTTTGCCACCTCCGTGAACGAGAAGCAGGAGATCACCATGGTGCGCGAAAAATTCTCGCGGCTGGTGTCGGCGTAGCGTCCCTTCAGCTCGTTCTTGTCGGCAAAGCCGATCGCATGAATCACGAAGTCGAGCTGGCCCCATGTCTCACGGAGCGTGGCGAAGGTGGCATCGACGCTGGCGATATCCTCGACGTCGCAAGGCAGCACCAGCTCCACGCCGAGCTGCTCCGCCAGCGGCTTGACGCGCCTGCCCTGGGCATCGCCCTGGAAGGTGAAGGCAAGCTCTGCGCCATGGGCATGCAGCGTCTTCGCCATGCCCCAGGCGATCGAATGATCATTGGCGATGCCCATGATCAGACCGCGCTTGCCCTTCATCAAACCTTCCATTGCAGCCGTCACTCCCATTTTCGACGTCATCGCCCGCGCAGGCGGGCGATCCAGTATTCCGAGACAGTCATGGTAATCGCAAGGCCGCGGCGTACTGGATGCCCCGCCTTCGCGGGGCATGACAGAGTGCTGGGCTCACGCATCGAGCCGGCTGAACACCAGCGTGGCGTTGGTGCCGCCGAACCCGAACGAGTTCGACAGCACGGTGCCGATTTTGACGTTGTCGATGCGCTTGCGCACGATCGGCATGTCGGCGAACACAGGGTCGAGCTCCTGGATGTGCGCGCTTTCGCAGATGAAGCCGTTGTTCATCATCAGCAGCGAATAGATCGCCTCCTGCACGCCGGTCGCGCCGAGCGAATGGCCGGTCAGCGCCTTGGTCGCCGAGATCGGCGGGCACTTCTCGCCGGCGCCGAACACGCGGCGCAGCGCATCGATCTCCGGCGGATCGCCGGCCGGCGTCGAGGTCGCGTGCGGATTGATGTAGTCGACCTTGGTCTTCACCGTCGACATCGCCATGCGCATGCAGCGCTCGGCGCCTTCGCCGGAAGGAGCGACCATGTCGTAGCCGTCCGATGTCGCGCCGTAGCCGACGATCTCGCCATAGATCCGCGCGCCGCGCGCCTTGGCATGTTCGAGCTCTTCCAGCACCAGCACGCCGGCGCCGCCGGCGATGACGAAACCGTCGCGGTTGACGTCGTAGGGACGCGAGGCGGTCGCCGGCGTGTCGTTGTATTTCGAGGACATCGCGCCCATGGCGTCGAACAGCACCGACAGCGACCAGTCGAGCTCCTCGCAGCCGCCGGCGAAGATGACGTCCTGCTTGCCGATCTGGATCGTCTCATAGGCATTGCCGACGCAATGGTTCGACGTCGCGCAGGCCGACGAGATCGAATAGTTCACGCCCTTGATCTTGAACCAGGTCGCAAGCGTCGCCGACGCCGTCGACGACATCGCCTTCGGCACTGCAAACGGTCCGACGCGCTTCGGTCCCTTGCTGCGGGTGATGTCGGCGGCTTCGACGATGGTGCGGGCCGACGGACCGCCGGAGCCCATGATGATGCCGGTGCGGATGTTGGAGACTTCGTCGGGCC
>NZ_JBFULT010000683.1:0-3488 GCF_054049755.1 Bradyrhizobium sp. P5_C11_2 | reverse complement strand
TCCTGAAACCGCTCGGCGAGCTTGGGATCGAAAGTGAACCAGCTCTGGATCAGCGATTCCGGCGAGACCTTGTCGATGTTGCTCAGGACCTGCTGCTGCAGCTTGTCCATGACGGCAATCTGCATCGGCGAGACATCCGGCAATCCGAAGAACTGGCGAGCCTCAAGGGGGGTGCAGTCGATTTCGATGTTAACTTTCATGTCCCCTCCAGATGAGATTCGAGCGGCCTGCCGGAGTATCACCGCGAGTTGCGGTGCGACGCAAGCGACCTGACGCCGGCGCGACACGCCCGGTCCCGCAATCGGCCGGTATGGTCAACCAAATCGCTCGCGCCACGAACGCGCTCGCCCGGCGGCTGACGGGGGCGCTCCCGCCGTTCCCCGGGGACCGATCGAAAGTCGAATATCGCCCGCGAACCTTCGCCTCCAGACTGTCGGGTCAGCATTGCTGCACAGCGGTGCAAGTTGGCGCGTTCCTTGCTGGAATGGCGCTTGCACGGGGCGAGAACTCTGGGCAACATGGATTGATCGGCCTCGTCGAACAAGCAAAAATCATCGGCGCGGCAGTGTGAAGAGGGCCAAGAATGTCATTCGGTCGAAGTTTGTGTGCGGCGACGCTCGCCGGTACGTTTGCGTTGACGGTCTCGCCGGCGTCYAGCCAGACGCTGCGCTATGCCAACCAAGGCGACCTGAAGTCGCTCGATCCCTATACGCTCAACGAGAGCACCACCCACGCCCATCTCGGCCACGTCTATCAAGGCCTCACCGCGCGCGACAAGAACCTCAAGATCATTCCGGCGCTGGCGGAAAGCTGGGAAACTCCGGAGCCGACGCGCTGGCGCTTCCATCTGCGCAAGGGCGTGAAGTTCCACAACGGTGACCCCTTCACCGCCGACGACGTGGTGTTCTCGGCCGATCGCGTCCGCAAGAAGGGGTCCAACATGCAGACCCGCCTTGCGCCCGACGTCAAGGTGGTCAAGGTCGACGACTACACCGTCGATTTCGTCCTGCCCTCGCCCAACCCCATCCTGCATAACGCGTGGGATGTCTGGTACATCATGGACAAGAAATGGGCCGAGGAGAACAACGTCGTCGATCCGACGCCGGTGGCGGCGACCACGCCGAGCTACGCCTCGCTCCACGAGAACGGCACCGGTCCCTTCATCATTGAGAGCCACCAGCCCGGCGTGAAGACGGTGTTCAAGGCCAATCCCAATTACTGGGGCAAGGTCGAAGGCAATTTGAAGGAGATCATCTTCACCCCGATCTCCTCCGACGCCACCCGCGTCGCCGCGCTACTCTCGGGCGAAGTCGACGTCATCGAGCCGGTGCCGATCCAGGACATCTCCCGCGTCGATTCCAGCCCGAATGCCCAGGTACTGAAGGGGCCGGAGCTGCGCACCATCTTCATCGGCTTCGACCAGATGCGGGACGAGCTGCTCTACTCCAACATCAAGGGCAAGAACCCGTTCAAGGACATCAAGGTCCGCGAGGCGTTCTACAAGGCGATCGACATCGAGCTGATCAAGACGCGCGTGATGCGCGGGCTGGCGACGCCGTCGGCGCTGATGATCGCGCCGGAGCTGTTCATACTGTCCAAGGAGTTCACGCGGCCGAAATTCGATCCCGACGGCGCCAAGAAGCTCCTGACCGAGGCCGGTTATCCCGATGGCTTCGAGGTCACCATGGATTGCCCAAACGATCGCTACGTCAACGACGCCGCGATCTGCCAGGCCGTGGTCGGCATGCTCGCCCGCATTGGCGTCAAGATCAATCTGCTGGCGCAGCCGAAGGCGCAGTACTTCGCCAAGGTGCTGAAGCAAGGCGGCTACCAGACCTCGTTCTACATGCTGGGCTGGACGCCGAGCACGATGGACTCCCACAATGTGCTCTTTGACATCATGGGCTGCCGCGACGATGCGAAATCCTCACGGGGCGAGGCCAATCTCGGCGGCTACTGCAACAAGGAGTTCGACGCCATCACCGACAAGGTGCTGGTCGAAACCGACACCGCCAAGCGCAACCAGCTGATCAAGCAAGCCTACGAAATCGGCAACAAGGACTGGTCCTACATCCCGCTGCACCAGCAGGCGTTGGCCTGGGGCGTATCGAAGAAGGTCAACCTGCCGCAGCGCGCCGACAATCTGGTCATGTTCCATTGGGCGACCAAGCAGGAATAGCGTCAGTTGAACCCAAGGTCCCGGCAGCGTCAGGCTTCCGGGACCTTTCCTTTTCCGGCTGACAAAGACGTCGACCGCACGCACACCCAAGGAAGGTGGAAGGAATGCTCGCTTTCACTCTTCGCCGCGCCGTTCAGGCCATCGGCGTCATGTTCGCCGTCGGCATCATCGCGTTCTCGATGTTTCGTTTCGCCGGCGACCCCGTCAACCAGATCGTCTCGATCGACACGTCGGCGGCCGAACGCGAGGCTGTACGCAAGTCGCTCGGCCTCGATGATCCCGTGCCGGTGCAGTTCGTGCGCTATTTCGCCGATGCCGCACAATTCAAGTTCGGCGTCTCCTACCAGTTCCGCCAACCGGTCTCGACGCTGTTGATGGAGCGTATGCCCGCAACGCTGGAACTTGCGATCTGCGCCACTGTATTTGCGATGGTGCTCGGCATCCTGATGGGGGTCTATTCGGCGCTCAAGCGCGACACCCTGCTCGCCAAATTATTCCAGGCGGTTTCGCTGATCGGCATCTCGCTGCCGACCTTCCTGATCGGCATCCTCCTGATCTATCTGTTCGCGGTGACATTGGGCTGGTTGCCCTCGTTTGGCCGCGGCGAGGTGGTCAAGCTCGGCTGGTGGACCACAGGCCTGCTCACGCTGTCGGGGCTAAAGGCATTGATCATGCCCTCGATCACGCTCGGCCTGTTCCAGATGACCCTGATCATGCGCCTGGTGCGCGCGGAGATGCTGGAAGTGATGCGGACCGACTATATCCGCTTTGCCCGCGCCCGCGGGCTGACCACCCGTGCCATCCATTTCGGCCACGCGCTGAAGAACACGCTCATTCCCGTGATCACGGTGGCAGGGTTGCAGTTTGGCTCGGTTATTGCATTTTCGATCATCACCGAAACCGTGTTCCAATGGCCCGGCATGGGACTTCTGTTCGTGCAGGCCGTGCAAAACGTCGATATCCCGATTATGGCCGCCTACCTGCTGATGGTCTCGCTGATTTTCGTCACCATCAACCTGGTGGTCGACATCCTCTACACCGTGGTCGATCCGCGCCTGCGCTCGACCGTCGGCCGCGCGACATAAGGCAACCTGCATGTCCGACGCAGTCGTCTCCAATTCCGACAAGCAGAGCACGCAGCCGACCCATGCCGCCCGCAACTGGCTCAGTCGCGCGCTCGACAGCGACATCTTCTATTCGTTCCGCCGCTCCAAGCTGACCATGGTGGCGGCGGCCATTGCCGCGCTGTTCTTCCTGCTCGCGATCTTTGCATCCGTCCTCGCTGTGCAGAACCCGTTCGATCCGGCGC
>NZ_JBFULT010000682.1:0-3492 GCF_054049755.1 Bradyrhizobium sp. P5_C11_2 | reverse complement strand
ATAGAGCAGAGCACCCACGCACATCACGCGGAACAGGCCGAAGCGGTCGGCGACCGCGCCGGCCAACGGCTGGCCCAATCCCCACAGCAAATTCTGAAAGGCGATGGCCAGGCCAAACACGTCGCGGCCCCAGCTGAACTCGTGGCTCATCGGCTGGACGAAGAAGCCGAGCGCCGAGCGCGGGCCGAAACCCAGCATGCCGATGGCGCAGCCGCAGAGGATGATGACGGCCGGCGTGCGCCAGGTGGAGGAACGTGAGTGCGGACCGAGCTCGCCCACTTGTGTCGACATGCACTTCCTCATCTGTCGTTGGCGGATCCGGAACAGGCACCGCAAGGTCAGCCGTTTAATGCAAATGCATGAAAATCCCAAGTCAAAAATGGTTGCGTTCCACGAAGAGCTCTCGCGGGAGCATTGCATTTCCCCGAGACCTCGCCCGACGACGGGCGCCCGCGCCAAGGCGAACGCGCCATGACGAGAATGTGTGCGGCAGGATCTAGCGGCTCCCGCCCCGGCGTGTTATCTTTGATTTACTCAGACTGAGCATATTTGAGCGCTGCTGAAATCGGACCCGGCCTCTCGGCCGGATTTCTCGGGCTCTATATATACTCATTATGAGCATATATAGGCATATCAAGACATGCACGGGAGGCTTCGATGCCGATCACTGGAATTTACGGCCCCGACGACTTTGCCAACCGGCCGAAGGGCCAAATCACCGCCCCTCGCCCCGCCCCGGCGCGGACCAGGTCCGCGCTGCCGATGCCGTCGCTGGCATGGACGCCGGAGGTCGAGCGGGCCACCGCGCATCTCTACGAGCGGGTGAAGCACGTGATCCCATCGATCGAGTGGCCGCTGATGGCGCCGACGATCAAGGCGATCAACGAGCTGAAGACGGCGCGGGGCGCGGTGATCCTCGCGCACAACTACCAGGCGCCGGAGATCTTTCACTGCGTCGCCGACATCGGCGGCGACTCGCTCCAGCTCGCGGTCGAGGCCACCAAGGTGAAGGCCGACATCATCGTGCAATGCGGCGTGCACTTCATGGCGGAGACCTCGAAACTTCTCAACCCGGACAAGACCGTGCTGATCCCGGACTCGCGTGCCGGCTGCTCGCTCGCGGCCAGCATCACCGGCGCCGACGTGCGRCTGTTGCGCGAAAAATTTCCCGGCGTGCCGGTGGTTGCCTATGTCAACACGTCGGCGGAGGTGAAGGCCGAGGTCGACATCTGCTGCACCTCGTCGAACGCGGTGCAGGTGGTCGAGAGCCTGAACGCGCCAAGCGTGATCTTCCTGCCCGACCGCTATCTCGCGACTTATGTGGCCTCCAAGACCGACGTGAAGATCATCGCCTGGAAAGGCGCCTGCGAGGTCCACGAGCGCTTCAAGGCTGCGGAGCTGCGCGAGCTTCGCGAGGCCGATCCGTCCGTGCAGATCATCGCGCATCCCGAATGTCCGCCTGACGTGCTGGCGGAAGCCGATTTCACCGGCTCAACCGCGCACATGATCAACTGGGTGCGCGAGAAGCGGCCGCGGCGGCTCGTGATGATCACGGAATGCTCGATGGCCGACAATGTACGCGCCGAGCTGCCGGACGTCGAAATGCTGCGGCCCTGCAATCTCTGCCCGCACATGAAGCGCATCACGCTCGCCAATATTCTGGACAGCCTGCTGACGCTTGGCGAGGAAGTGACGATCGACCCGGCCATCGCCGAGCGCGCAAGGCGATCGGTCGAGCGAATGATCAATCTGAAGAATTGAGCAACAAGCAACAGCAAACACAGCTGTCGTCCTGGCGAAGGCCGGGACCCATAACCACCGAACGGCGTGGTTGCAAAGGTCAGCGTCGAACGGCTCAGCCAACAACTGCTGCCGCGGAGTATGGGTCCCGGCCTTCGCCGGGACGACGGTTGAGAGCTTGGAGAAAGCCATGACAACAAACAACATCCACAACCTCACCCGCTCTAGCGACGACGTCGTCATCGTCGGCGGCGGCCTCGCGGGCCTGTTCTGCGCGCTGAAACTCGCGCCGCGGCCGGTGACGCTGATTGCGGCGGCGCCGCTCGGACAGGGCGCATCGTCCGCATGGGCGCAAGGCGGCATCGCAGCCGCGGTGGCCGAGGGTGACAGTGCCGAGGCACACGCCGCCGACACCGTCGCCGTCGGCGGCGGCATCGTCGACGAAGCGATCGCGCTCGGGATCGCGCGCGAGGCCGGCCCGCGGATTCACGATCTGTTGGCTTACGGCGTGCCGTTCGACCGCGATCTCGAAGGCAGGCTCGCCGTGGGGCGCGAGGCCGCGCATTCGGCGCGGCGCATCGTGCATGTCCGCGGCGATGGAGCCGGCGCCGCGATCATCGCGGCGCTGAGCGAAGCCGTGCGCCGCACGCCGTCGATCCGCGTGATCGAAGGCTTTGTCGCCGAAGCGCTGCTGACGGAGGACGGCGCCGTCACCGGTCTTCAGCTGCGCGAGGCCGGCAATTTTTCAGCGAGACCGACGATGATGGCCTCCCGCGCGGTGGTGCTCGCAACCGGCGGCATCGGCCATCTTTATGGCGTCACAACCAATCCGGTCGAGGCCAGCGGATCGGGCCTTGCGATCGCGGCGCGGGCCGGCGCAGTGATCGCCGACCCCGAATTCGTGCAGTTCCACCCGACCGCGATCATGGTCGGCCGCGATCCGGCGCCGCTTGCGACCGAGGCGCTGCGCGGCGAAGGCGCGACGCTGATCAACGCCAATGGTGAGCGTTTCATGCTGGCGCGTCATCCGCTCGCCGAACTCGCGCCGCGCGACATCGTGGCCCGCGGCGTGTTTGCCGAGATTGCGGCCGGGCGCGGCGCCTTCCTCGACGCGCGGGAGGCGCTGGGCGCACGCTTCGCCGAAAAATTTCCAACCGTGCATGCAAGCTGCATCGCCGCCGGCATCGATCCCGCCACGCAAGTCATCCCGATCGCGCCGGCCGCGCACTACCACATGGGCGGCATCGCGGTCGACGACCGCGGCCGCAGCTCGATCGACGGCCTCTGGGCCGGCGGTGAGGTATCGTCCACGGGCGCGCATGGCGCCAACCGGCTCGCTTCGAATTCGCTGCTGGAGGCGGTAGTCTACGCCGCGCGCATCGCCGACGACATCGCCGGCCGCGCGATCCCCTCGCCTGCCCGCCTCCCCGACGCGCTGGTGACGCCGCGCGGCGGCGCGCCGGATGCTGCGGTCGCAAAGCGCCTCCGCGCCATGATGAGCGCGCGCGTGGGCGTGATCCGCGACGGTGACGGACTTGCGGAGGCGGTACGCAGCTTTGCCACGCTCGAGCGCGAGGCAACAAGCATCGCACTCCGCAACATGGCGGCGGCAGCCCTGCTCGTCGCCGCCGCGGCCTGGACGCGGCGCGAGAGCCGCGGCGCGCATTTCCGCTCCGACCATCCGGCGGACGTGCCTGCGCTCGCGCAACGAACCATGACCACGCTCACTGCGGCGCGCGAGGTGGCGGAAAG
>NZ_JBFULT010000681.1:0-3501 GCF_054049755.1 Bradyrhizobium sp. P5_C11_2 | reverse complement strand
GTTCGTGGCGGCGAGATCCTCGGTCTCGTCGGCGAGTCCGGCTCTGGCAAGTCTTCGATGGCGCGCGCCCTAACCGGACTTGCGCGCTTCTCAGGCACAATCTCCTTCGACGAGCACGAGATCCACGGCATGCGCGACATGAACGCCGCTTACCGCCGCGACGTGCAGATCATTTTCCAGCATCCAGATTCGTCACTCAATCCGCGTCACAGGATCGACGAGATCCTGTCACGTCCTCTCAAGCTCTACGGCGGCCATCTTGCAGATATTCCCCGCCTGCTCGACCAGGTGCGACTGCCCCAATCCTACGCCAACCGCTGGCCGCATCAGCTTTCAGGCGGCGAGAAGCAGCGCATCGCCATCGCGCGTGCCTTCGCTGCGCGGCCGAAACTCGTGATCTGCGACGAGATCACCGCGCCGCTGGACGTCTCTGTGCAGGCCCAGATCATCGAATTGCTGCTGACGCTGCGTGAGGAGACTGGAACCGCCTTTCTCTTCATCACCCACGATCTCAACCTTATCCGTCAGATCGCTCACCGCATCGCGGTGATGCGCCGGGGTGCAGTGGTCGACCTTCTGCCCGTCGAAGATTTCGATGCGAACCACGTTCATCCCTACACCCGCGAACTGATGGCTGCTTCCCCCGTGCCGGTCGGTTGACGACAAGGACTTCCTGCCATGGACCACAACGCACTTCTCGCTCGGATCGACGTGCCCGCTGCCCTCGATCTTCTGTCACTCATGGTGCAGCACAAGAGCTACTCCAGATCGGACGACGAGAAGCAGCTCGCAGCCTTCATGGCTGGCCGCATGCGCGAGATCGGCCTCGATACCGAGCTCACAGCCTTCGGCAATGAGGGGCGCGTCAACGCCGTCGGCCGCTGGAAGGGCAGCGGCGGCGGCAAGAGCCTGATGTTCAACGGCCATCTCGACACCAACCCGGTGACCGAAGGCTGGACCGTCGACCCTTGGGCAGGCAAGGTCGACGACGACTTCATCTACGGCATCGGCGTTTCCAACATGAAGGCCGGTGATGCCGCCTACTTCTGCGCGGTCAAGACGCTGATCGACGCCGGCGTCAAACTCAGCGGCGACGTCATCCTCACCTATGTGGTCGGCGAGCTGCAAGGCGGCGTCGGCACCTACTCGCTGGTCGAGCAGGGACTTCGCGCCGACTATTTCATCAACTCCGAGCCGACCGACCTGAAGGCCATGACCATGCACGCCGCAGCGTTCATGTTCATCATCGAGCTGACCGGCAATACCCGTCATCTGTCCAAGCGCGAAGAGGCGGTCGATGCGATCACGGCCGCGTGCGACCTCATTCCGCGCCTCAATGCGATGAAATTCTCGGGCGCCCTCTCGCCGGAGCATGAGCGGATCAATCGCGTCCATGTTGGCGTCGTGCACGGCGCGCTCGGCCGCGAGTTGCACGAATGGCGCACGCCCCAGGTTGCGGACTTCGTGCGGATCAAGGGCTCGGGCCGCTACGCACCGGGCCAGTCCGAAGCCAAGGCCCTGGCCGACATGCGCCGCGAGCTCGACGCACTCGAAGCACGGTTTCCCGGCCTCAAGGCCGAGATCATGTCGGAGGACCGCTCCGGCGTGCCGACCATGCCGCCATTCGAAGTGGCACGCACGAGCCCGATCGTCCAGGCCGTCAACCGCGCTTATCGCGCAGTACGCGGAGAAGAGCAGCCGACGGGCGCCGTCGCCCCGAGCTGCTTCTACGGGACCGATGCTGGCCATCTGCACTATTACGGCGGAATGGAAGGCATCGTCTGTGGCCCCGGCGGCCGTTACAACACAATGCCCGATGAACGTGTCGACATCGGTGATTTCATCGACATGATCCGCATCTACATGCTGGCCATTCTGGAGATTTGCGGATAGCGGGCGCTGAAACGCGCGCACCTGATACCACGAAGGATGAATGGCAATGTTGTTTCCGATCGACGAATATGAGGCGCGCGTTAAGCGCGTGCACGAGCAGATGGCCGCTCGCGAGCTCGATGTCCTCATCGTCGACCAGAGCGAGTTCCTTGCCTACCTCACCGGCTTCTCGATCTCGGAGAACATGTACCGGGCCTGCCTTCTGCCGCGCGACGGCGAGCCGATCATGATCCTTCGCGCCGTCGACCTTGGCCCGTTCACCGAGAGCTCGTGGCTGTCGCGCTCCGTTGCCTTCGCCGATTGGGAAGACCCGATCCGGATGCTCGCCGACACCATCCGTAGCCTTGGCTATGCGACAGGCCGCGTCGGGCTCGATGAGGATTCCTATTGCATGCCGCTCTCCCGCTTCAAGCAGCTCTCGGCGCAACTGCCAGACGCGCGCTTTGTCGACTTCTCCGGCGTGATGGCCGAGCTCCGCGCCAGGAAGAGCACGAGGGAGATCGCCGTGCTCCGGCGCGCTGCCGCGATCGGCGACCTCGGCATCGATGCAGCTCTGAAAGCCTCCGGCGAAGGTCGATCGGGCCGCGACGCGGCAGCGGCCGTCTATCAGGTCTTCATGCAGGAAGGCGCGGACGCCGCACGCGCGGGGATCATTACCGCCGGCGTCGGCAACGCGTTCCTGCACGGCGGACTGACCAAGCAGCCGCTGGCCAAGGGCGATATCCTGCATATGGAACTGTTGCCCTATATTGACGGCTACAGCGCCCGCCTGATGCGCTCGGCCGTGATCGGAGAAATCGACCCGCGCCGGTCGCATCTCGCCCGGCGGCTCATCGATATCCAGGACCGGCAGTTCGAGGCGATCAAGCCTGGAGCCGACGCCGCCGAGGTCGACGCTCTGGCGCGAAACGCCATGCTCGCCGATGGACTACGGCCCGACTACCCCAACATCACCGGCTATTCGCTCGGCTGCTATCCGCTCCATAGCCCGCGCACCAGTGACTTCTCGCGCATCTTCCTGCCCACGGCCCATTGGACGCTGGAGGAAGGCATGGTGTTTCACATGTACGTCTCCGCCGATGGCATCGCGATCAGCGAGACAGTGCTCGTCACCGAGACCGGGCACGAGTGTCTGACGCGCTCGCCGCGGCAAGTGTTTCAGGTCTGAGCAACGCGCGACCCAGAGACGTGCACGTCCCGACCTGGGGCGACTCCTACCCACTTCAGAAGGCCTTCTCACATTGGCTGTGATGAGATTTTTCTTGATCTCCCGGAGCACACGTCGTGCACACGGCGTCGTCTAACTGTTTGAACATCCTGAACTCCTGCACGATGAAGACATGCACGAAGTTGGAGAGCCCCTCGCCGGTCAAAGGCAGCCGTGATGGCGTTGCTCAAGACTGCACTCGGCAGCATGAAGCTGTCCGCGCTCATGATACAGTTCGTCGCGTGCCAACTATTGTGAAGAGGCTCGCAGCGCGTTCGTTAGTGCAGACAGCGCGGCCGGCTGATGCCGACGACTGGGGTAATACATGAAGAATCCGGCAATTGGCGGCGTCCAATCTTCCAGCACACGAATGAGGCGATGTTTCGCAACATGCTCTGCGA
>NZ_JBFULT010000680.1:0-3528 GCF_054049755.1 Bradyrhizobium sp. P5_C11_2 | reverse complement strand
CTACACCGCCGCCGACGATCCGCAGAAGATCTACGACAGCAAGAAGGGCCTCGGTTACTGAGGCGGGGAATTGCGCCGTCGGCACTTGTCCGATGGCGCTCCCTTTCGAAACCGCTGCGCGAACGGATAGGCTGGGCGTCCGATTTGTCCGCGGACGCCGGTGGGAGTGACGTTACGATGGTGAACAGCCCCGATCCCGCGGCTTCCCTGCTGGAAGTGCGCGGGATCAGCAAGAGTTTCGGCGCGGTGCGTGCGTTGCAGGAGGTCGACTTCACGCTCCGCGCCGGCGAGATTCATGCGCTGCTCGGCGAGAACGGCGCCGGCAAATCGACGCTGATCAAGGTCGTCACCGGCGTGTTCGCGCGCGACGCCGGCATCGTCCGCCTCGGGGGCGAAGAGGTCGCGCCGCGTTCGGCCAAGGCGGCGGTTCAGGCCGGCATTGCGACGGTCTACCAGGAGGTCAATCTGCTGCCGAACCTGTCGGTGGCGCAGAACCTGTTTCTCGACCGCCAGCCGATGCGCTTCGGCATCGTGCGCGAGGGCGAAATGCGCCGCCGCGCCAAAACCGTGCTTGCCGAATTCGGCCTCGACATCGACGTATCAGCGCCGCTCGGCAATTATTCGGTGGCGATCCAGCACGTCACCGCGATCGCRCGCGCCGTCGATCTCTCGGCGCGCGTGCTGATCCTCGACGAGCCGACCGCGAGCCTCGACCGTCACGAGGTCGAGATTCTCTTCGGCATCATGCGCCAGCTCGCCGGGCGCGGCATCGGCATCGTCTTCGTCAGCCATTTCCTCGACCAGGTCTACGAGATCTCCGACCGCATCACGGTGCTCCGCAACGGGCGCCTGGTCGGCGAGCGCGAGACGGCGTCGCTGCCGCGGCTCGAACTGATCCGGATGATGCTCGGCCGCGAGCTTGCGGAGACCACCAGCGCCCGTGCGGCCACGCGCGAACATCAGGCGCGCGAGGTCTGTGCAAGCTTCGAGAACTACGGCAAGGCCGGCTATGTCGCGCCGTTCAATCTCGAACTGCGCCATGGCGAGGTCGTGGGCCTCGCCGGCCTGCTCGGTTCGGGCCGGACCGAGACGGCGCGGCTGGTGTTCGGCGCCGAGCGCGCCGATCGCGGGCAGGCCAAGGTCGAGGGCGCGGCCGTGCGGCTTCAGTCGCCGCGCGACGGCGTGCGCCACGGTTTTGGCTATTGCCCGGAGGAACGCAAGACCGACGGCATCGTCGCCGAGCTCACGGTGCGCGAGAACATCGTGCTGGCGCTCCAGGCCAAGCGCGGCCTGCACCGGCCGCTGTCGCGCCGCGAGCAGGACGAGATCGCAGCCCGTTACGTCAAGATGCTCGACATCCGCCCGCCCGACCCGGAGCGGCCGGTGGGCCTGTTGTCCGGCGGCAATCAGCAGAAGGTGGTGCTGGCGCGCTGGCTCGCGACCTCGCCGCGGCTCCTGGTGCTGGACGAGCCGACCCGCGGCATCGACGTCGGCGCACATGCCGAGATCATCCGCCTGATCCGCGAGCTCTGCGACGACGGGCTGGTGCTGCTCGTGATCTCCTCCGAACTCGACGAGATCGTGACCTATTCGGACCGTGTCGTGGTGCTGCGCGATCGCGCCCATGTCGACGAGCTCACGGGCGAGGCGATCGACGTCACCAACATTCTCGCGGCCATCGCCGCCGATGGTGCCGCCGCGCACGAGGCCCGGCCATGACAGCGCTGCTGCCGCGCCGCGGCCTTGCCCAGATCCTGGCGCTGATCGTTATCCTGGCGGTCGACCGCGTGGTGTCGCCGCAATTCTTCGATCTGCGGCTCCAGGACGGCCGGCTGTTCGGCAGCCTGATCGACGTGCTCAACCGCGGCACGCCGGTGGCGCTGCTCTCGCTCGGCATGGTGCTGGTGATCGCGACGCGCGGCATCGATCTCTCGGTCGGCGCGGTCATGGCGATCTCCGGCGCCATCGCGGCGAGCCTTGCCGATAGCCACGGCCTGTCGGTCGTGCTGGCGGCCGCCCTCGGCGCGGGCCTCGTGTGCGGCCTGTGGAACGGCTTTCTGGTCAGCGTGCTCGGCATGCAGCCGATCGTGGCGACGCTGATTCTGATGGTGGCGGGGCGCGGCATCGCCCAGCTCATCACCGAGGGGCGCATCGTGACCTTCAGCTCGCCCGATCTGATCTGGCTCGGCAATGGCTCCATTCTCGGCCTGCCGGTGCCGGTCGCGATCGCGCTCGGCATGTTGATTCTCACCGGCGCGGTGGTGCGTGGTTCGGCGCTCGGGCTGCTGATCGAGGCGACCGGCGGCAATGCGCGGGCGAGCGAGCTCGCCGGCGTCGGCACCCGCGCCATGATTCTGGCGGTCTATGTCTGGTGCGGCGTCTGCGCTGCGCTCGCCGGCGTGATCGCGGCGGCCGACATCATGGGCGCGGACGCCAACAATGCCGGCCTCTGGCTCGAGCTCGACGCCATCCTTGCGGTGGTGATCGGCGGCACCTCGCTGTTCGGCGGGCGTTTCAGCCTCGTGCTCGCCGTGCTCGGCGCGCTCATCATCCAGACCATGAACACGGGCATTCTGCTGTCGGGCTATCCGCCGGAATTCAACCTGCTGGTCAAGGCGGTGGTGGTGCTCGCGGTTCTGCTGCTGCAATCGCCGAAATTGTCGGGGTTCTCCGGGATCATGGCGCGACTGCGGAGGACGAAACCATGAAAGGCCTGCCGCCCGTCCTCATCACGGCGATCGTGCTCGTTGCCGGCTTCGCGCTCTGCGCGGTGCAGTTCCCCAACATCGCCTCCACCCGCGTGGTCGGCAATCTCCTCACCGACAACGCCTTCCTCGGCATCGTCGCGACCGGAATGACCTTCGTCATCATCTCCGGCGGCATCGATCTCTCGGTTGGCTCGGTGATCGGCTTCACCACGGTGTTCGTTGCGCTGGCGATCGAGCGCTGGGGCGTGCCGCCGCTGGTCGCCTTCGCCGCCATCCTCGTGCTGTCGGCCGGCTTCGGCGCGGCGATGGGCGCGGTCATTCATGTCTTCGATCTGCCGCCTTTCATCGTGACGCTGGCCGGCATGTTCCTGGCGCGCGGGGCGAGCTTCCTGCTCTCGACGGAATCGGTGCCGATCACCGCGCCGGTGTATTCGACCGTGTCGGACTTCGCATTGCGACTGCCCGGCGGCGGGCGGCTGACGGCCATTGCGATCATCATGCTCGTCATCGTGATCGGCGGCGCCTTGCTGCTGAACCTCACGCGGTTCGGCGCCAATGTCTATGCGCTCGGCGGCAGCCGCGCGACCGCGAGCCTGATGGGCGTGGCCGTCGGCAAGATGACGGTGAAGATCTACATGCTGTCGAGCCTGCTCGCGGGCATCGCCGGCATCGTCTTTTCCTTCTACACCAGCGCCGGCTACTCGCTCTCCGCCGTCGGCGTCGAGCTCGACACCATCGCCGCCGTCGTCATCGGCGGCACGCTGCTGACGGGCGGGCAGGGCTCGGTGGTCGGCACCTTCCTCGGCGTCCTGATCCAGGG
>NZ_JBFULT010000679.1:0-3537 GCF_054049755.1 Bradyrhizobium sp. P5_C11_2 | reverse complement strand
GATCAGATCGGCGCCAAACTTCCGCAAAGGGCGCTATCGCCGCGCAAGCTCGATCCGGACAGACAGATCGTGATCGGATATGTCGCTTCCGAATTCAGGCAGCATTCGGCAGCGTACTCCCTGTTGCCGGTGATGCGCCATCATGATCACGCCAAGTTCAAGATCGTCTGCTATTCCTGCTGGCCGTTGCAGGATGAGATGACCGAGAATTTCAAGGCTTGCGCAGACGTCTGGGTCGAGGCCGCGCAATTTTCGGACGACGAGCTGGCCGATCGTATCCAGGCCGACGGGATCGATATTCTGATCGATGTGTCCGGACATACGACCGGCAGCAGGCTCCATGTCTTCGCCCGCAAGCCGGCCCCCATCCAGGTCACGGGTTTCGGCCACGCGACAGGTACGGGTCTTCAGACCATGGACTACGTGCTCGCGGATCCGATCTTCATTCCGCAATCGGCGCGTCATCTGTTGGCCGAAAAGGTCTATGATCTGCCGAGCCTGATCACGATCGACCCCATCCTTGATGTGCCGCCGTCGGAGCTTCCCATGCTCCGCAATGGCTATGTGACCTTCGGCGTGTTCAACCGCATCTTCAAGATTTCCGACGAGGCCATGCGAGTGTGGTCGAAAGTGATGCGCGAGGTGACGGGATCAAAGATCGTCATCAAGAACGGACTGCTCGACGATCCAATGCTGCGCGACCGCCTGGTTGCGCGATTCGTGGCACAGGGCATTGCCGAGGAGAGCGTCATCTGCATGGGCACGACCCCGCGCACCGACCATCTGCGGGCCTTTGCGAATGTCGACATTTCGCTCGATACTTTCCCGCAAAACGGCGGCATCAGCACCTGGGAATCCCTCTATGCGGGCGTTCCGGTCGTCGCCAAGCTCGGCAACGGCTCCTCCTCGCGCGCCGGCGGATCGATCGTAGCGGCCGTCGGTCTTGGCGACTGGGTTGCCGATGACGACGAGGGCTATGCCGCGATCGCGTGCAAATATGCCAGCCAGCCCGCCCATCTGGCGAAGCTGCGCGCCGATCTGCCAGCTCAGATCGCAGCCTCACCCGCCGGCAACGTCGAACTCTACACGCGCGAGGTCGAAGCGGGCTATCGCCAGTTCTGGCGCGACTATTGTGCCGCGGCCTCGGAAGGCGAAGACGTTGCGTAGGCAAGTCAGCTGCGCCGGGCACCGGGAAATCCCGGAGGTGCTGCCGGTCCAGCCGACCGGCCGGGACGGCTTGCGAATCAGYTAGACTCTTCCCGGGCCATCCTCCGGAGAGASACCTTGCAGAGCAGCGSCGGYGCGCGCGCATTCCAGAAYGCGCGATTGCAGAAGAAAYTGAAGAAGCAGGYGGASGSCRTYSTYTCCGMCGCGGCSRSCGCCTATGGCCRGGGCAGRTATGCGGAGACCGAGGCGCTCTGCCGYCAGATCCTGSAMGYKGTTCCKGAYCATKTCGACGCCACGCACCTGCTCGGCATGTGCGCGCATGACGGCCGGCGTCTGGAGGAGGCGCAAGAGCTGCTCGAGCGCGTGATTGCGCTCGATCCGCGCCTGCACGATGCCCATAACAACCTCGCGACGGTGCATTTCGACCTCGGCAATTTCGAAGAGGCGCGGCGGTGCCAGGAGAGGGCCATCGCGCTGAAGCCGAATTTCGCGGTCGCGCTGACCAATCTCGGCAACACGTTGATGCATCTGGGGCTGTACGGACAGGCGCTCGAGCTGCACGAGCGCGCCATCAAGCTGAAGCCGGACTATGCCGATGCGTTCTGCAATCGCGGCATGGTCGAGATGTTGCTTGGACAGGTCGAGCGCGCCAGGGAAAGTTTCGATCGCGCCCTGCTATTTCAGCCGCGTCACGCGGAGGCAATCGTCGGCAAGGGCATGGTCAGCGTCGAGCTGCGGCACCACGACGAGGCGGCGGCCAAGTATGCCATGGCGCTCGCGATCAAGCCCGGCTCGCCGAGGATCCTGGCCCAGCGTGGGCGGCTCAATTACGAGCTGTCGCGCCCGGACCAGGCGCTTGCGGATTTCGAGGCGGCGCTTGCGATCTCGCCCAAGCTCGAACTGGCCCTCCGGGGCAAGGCGCAGGCCTGCCTCCTGATGGGAAGGACCGCGCAGGCGATGGCGGCGGCAACGGCCTTGATCGAGCAAAATCCGCGCTCCGAGATCGGGTTGGCGCTGATGGGCTTCGCTTATTCGAACCAGGGAGACATGGACACCGCGATCGAATATCTCGATCGCGCGCTGGCGATCATGCCGAACTACGGGGATGCGATCAGGGGAAAGATCTTCTTGCAGGATTACCGCGCCGAGGCCGATTTCGCGGTCCAGCAGGCGGTGCGAAGAGATTGGTGGGACTTGATCGGCTCCAAGCTGCCGCGACGGAAGCTGCCGAAGCGGCCGCTCGATCCGGAARAGCGGATTGTGGTCGGCTATGTCGCTGCCGAATTCCGGCAACACTCGGCGGGGCTCACCCTTCTGCCGGTGTTGAGCCATCATGATCACGCCAGATTCGAAATCATCTGCTATTATAGTTGGCCGGGAGAGGACGACTACACCGCCCGGTTCAAGTCATTGGCGGACGTCTGGGTCAACGCCTGGCAGCTTTCGGACGACGAACTCGCCGATCGCATCCAGGCCGACAATGTCGACATCCTGATCGACGTTTCGGGCCACACAACCGGCAACAGGCTGCAGGCTTTCGCGCGGAAGCCGGCCCCGATCCAGGCCACTGGCTTCGGACACGCGACCGGCACGGGCATGCAGACCATGGACTATGTGCTCGCGGATCCCATTTTCATTCCGCCATCGGTTCGGCATTTGTTTGCCGAAAAAATCCACGATCTGCCGTGCCTGATCACGATGGAACCCGTCTCGGATCTGCGGCCTTCCGAGCTTCCCATGCTGCGCAACGGCTATGTCACCTTCGGCGTGTTCAACCGCATCTACAAGATATCGGATGATGCGATCCGTGTGTGGTCGCGCATCATGCGCGAGGTTCCGGGATCCAAGATCGTCCTCAAGCACGGCCTGCTCGATGACCCATTGCTGCGCGATGGCCTGATCGCGCGTTTCGTGGCGCAGGGCATTGCCGAGGAGAACATCACCTGCCTGGGCTCGACCTCGCGCGACGACCACCTGTCGGCCTTCGCCGATATCGATATTTCGCTCGACACGTTCCCGCAAAATGGCGGCATCAGCACCTGGGAATCGCTCTACAAGGGCGTTCCCGTCGTGGCCAAGCTCGGCAACGGAGCCTCCTCGCGCGCCGGTGCCTCCATCGTGACCGCCGTCGGCCTCGGCGATTGGGTCGCCGAGGATGACGAGGGCTATGTCGAGATCGCCCGCAAATTTKCGACGCAGCCCGCTCATCTGGCGAAGTTGCGCGCGGAGTTGCCGGCTCAGATCGCGGCCTCGCCCGCCGGCAATGTCGAAATCTACACGCGTGAGCTCGAAGCGGGTTACCGCAAGTTCTGGCGCGAATATTGTGCCGCGGCTTCGGAAAGCGGCGACCCTGCGTAGGCATGTCAGGTG
>NZ_JBFULT010000678.1:0-3544 GCF_054049755.1 Bradyrhizobium sp. P5_C11_2 | reverse complement strand
GTTCAAGGAACCAGCCTCGCGGAGCCGATAAAATTGTAATTGACTGCAAAACCCGAACCTAATGGGTTCGTTGTATCCCCTAGCGTCAAGAACAATGGCGAATAACGGGGATGACTATGAGCTGGATTTTCAGATCTTTCCTGGCGGCCGGGCTCGCTTGTGCGGGCGCCGCTGCCAAGGCCGACACGATCATCGACAACCCGCGCGCTGCGGGCTCCTTCATCAGCGAATATGACAACGCGCTTGCACCGCTCCAGTTCGTGAAGTTTTGCATGAATTATGGCACGGAGTGCGAACCGGATACGGTTGCGGACCAGCAGGCGCCGCCTTCCGGCGAGCGGGCGTCGGCGATGCTGCGCGAGGTCAATCGCTCGGTGAACGATGCCATCACGCCGATGCAAAAACCGACCAACCCGCTGCTCAGGCATTGGACGCTGTCTCCTGCCGCCGGCGATTGCAACGATTACGCCGTGACCAAGCGGCACCGCCTCATCGAGATGGGCTGGCCGAAATCGGCGCTGCGACTTGCAGTTGTCCTCACCCCTGGCGGGCAAGGGCACCTTGTGCTGGTCGCCCGGATGAGCGACGGCGACGTCGTGCTCGACAATCTCTCCTCATCCGTCCGCCCCTGGAATGCGGCCGGCTATCAGTGGATTTCCATGCAATCCGGCAGCAACCCGCGCTTCTGGGTGGCTGTCAGCGAGCACGGCGAGCATTTGCGCGCCAGCCGCCTCGCTTCACTGCGGACCCCGTCCTGAGACTCAAAATCCTAGGAAGAACTGATGATGGGTCCCGATCCTGATCGGGACCCATCAACGTTTTGGACCTCTGGTCATGACCTGAGCAATATCTAGGCAAGGTATCAGGCGCATCCGAGGGCGATATGCGACCGGAAACCTGTCATCTCCGTGCGCTGCGAGATGGCGCAGATTTGGACGCTCTGCTAAGAGGGTGCCGCCGTATAGGCTCCCGCCCTAAGGCCTTGCAGCGAAGCGAAAAATGACTTGGCAGGCCCCACTGTTTCCAGCTATTTTTGCACCGCACAAAAATTTGACATACTTTATCTACATCAAGCGGTTCTTATAAGTCCGTCCAGCGTTAGTCGGTGAACGTAAGCGAGATGGAAGATAACTTGCCTCAGTCGAAGCTGATTGACGCCGGCCGCAGATGGATCATCGGGATCGTCGCGTCGGTCACGATGCTTTGCGGACCTGCCGGCGCCGCACACGCGCAATGCGTCGACCGCTCGGAGCGAGTGCCGCAAATCGCGCTCGATGCCTTCGTGTCTGAGCCGAGCTCTCTCCTGATCCAATTGCGCAACGAGAAGGAAAAGCTATCGGGGCGCCTTCAGGGCTACCTTGTCACCGACATATCGGTCCTCAAGTCGGTGCAGGGCCTTACGCAAGCTGCAACCCAGGCCGACCGCGCGTCTATCGGGACGGCGCTCCACCGCGCCGAAATCCGCTGCCGCGCGAGCAAGCCTGAGGCCGCACGGAAGATCAGCGATTTCGTCGCCAAGATGCACGACAGCGCCGTGCTCGCCGGATACTCGTCCGAGCCCGACGACGTACCGCTTCCGCCGCCAACGGCAGCCAACTTGCCCAAGCCCGGGGCAAGCATGATGTCGGGCGAATACAAGACCGAACTTGCCGACCCCTTCGCAAGCATGCCGCTTCCCGAATAGCCATTCGAGCGTTCCAACAGATGTTTCAACCTCGCGATCAATTCCAGCCCCGCGCCAAATACGCAATCGAGCTCGGCGGCACGACTCTCAGCGTCGACCGCGTCATCGACATCCTGCGCCGCCAATGGCCGTTGATCGCCTCGATCGTCGGAGCCGCGCTGGCACTCGTCATCATCTACCTGCTGGTGGCGACGCCGATGTTCACGGCTAACGCTCGCATCCTCATGGACACCCGCCAGACTCAGGTGCTGGACAAGGACAGCGGCATGTCGAATGCCCTGATCGACACCGGGTTTGTCGATAGCCAGGTCGAGATCCTCCAATCCGACGATCTGCTCCTGTCGATCGTTCGCCGCCTGAAGCTCATCGAGGACCCCGAGTACAACGGCTCCAATCCGGGACTGCTCGCACTGGCCATCGGGAAGACCATGTCGCTGTTCGGATCCGACGGCCCTCCGTCGAAGGAGCGAATCGAGCGCGCTGCGGTCGAGACCATTCAGAAGAACCTCAAGGTGGAACGGGTTCTGACCACCTACGTGCTCTCGGTGTCGTTCCGCTCCGCCAATCCCGACAAGGCCGCTCTCGTCGCCAATGCGGTCGCGGACGCCTATATCGTTGGGGCGCTCGAGGCAAAGTACCAGTCGACCAAGCGCGCCGGCGAATGGCTCCAGCAGCGCAGCGCTGAGCTGCGCGAGCAGGCGACCGCAAGCGACCGGGCCGTGCAGACCTTCAAGGCCCAGAACAACATCGTCGGCACCAGCCGCGGCTTGATGAGCGAGCAGCAGTTGACCGACGTCAACACGCAGCTCATCCAGGCCCGCGCAGCGACCGCTGAAGCCAAGGCTCGCCTGGACCGCATCGAAGGAGTGCTCGACAAGGATCTGGTCCAGCCGACCGTGACCGACGCTCTCAACAACACCGTGATCACCCGTCTGCGGGCGCAATACCTCGACCTGGCGGCACAGTATGCGGATTGGTCGACCCGCTACGGCAAGACTCACCAGGCGGCGATCAATCTGGCGAATCGCATGGAGGAGTTGCGCAAGGCGATGGCGGACGAGGTGCGGCGCATCGCTGACGCGTATCGCAGCGAATACGAGATCGCCAAGAGCCGCGAAACGTCGCTGGACGACAATCTCAAGACCCTCGTATCCCAGGCTGGCAGCACGAGCCAGGCGCAGGTGAAGCTGCGCGACCTCGAGAGCGCGGCCGATACCTACCGCAATCTCTACAACAACTTCCTCGAGAAGCTGCAGAACGCCACGCAGAACCAGAGCTTCCCGATCAGCGAAGCGCGCATCATCGGCACGGCGGTCAAACCCGACAAGAAGAGCTCGCCCAAGACCGTGCTGGCATTGATCGGCGGACTGTTCGGCGGACTGTGCTTCGGATTCGGTGCCGCCTTCGGCAGAGAGCTGCTGAGCGATGTGCTGAGGTCTCCGAGCGACGTCGAAGACCAGCTTGGCGTCAAGTGCCTCGGCGTTCTTCCCGACATTCGCGCCACCGGTCAGTTGCTGAAGACGGCAGACGGCTTGGCCGCGGACACCGCAATCTCCAGCTACGTCGTCGACCATCCCTTCTCGCGATTTGCCGAGACGCTGCGGAATATCAAGGTCTCGATCGACGTGGCCCGGCTGTCGCGCGAGGTCAAGGTGATCGGGATTCTGTCGTCCTTGCCGAAGGAAGGGAAAACGACGGTCGCCGCCAATTTCGGGCACCTGACCGCGCTGACCGGGCACCGCACGCTGCTCATCGATGGCGACCTCCACACCCGGTCGCTGACACGAGAACTCGCCCCTCACGCCAAGACCGGCCTGGTCGAGGCCCTGAAGGATCCGCGCTCGTTCGGATATCATATCC
>NZ_JBFULT010000677.1:0-3550 GCF_054049755.1 Bradyrhizobium sp. P5_C11_2 | reverse complement strand
CCGGACGACTCTCTCAGGCAACGCATTTGTTGCCGCGGTGCCTGCGGCGATCGACGACAGGCGCTAGAGGCTGTTTCGATCGGGGGAATTTCACATGAAGTATTTTCTGTCTGGACTGATCGCCATCGGTCTTTCGATTGCCGCCGCGCCGTCATTCGCGGCCGATGCCCGCAACGTCACTGTCGTCAACGAGACGGGCTACGCCATCAAGTTCCTGGGCTTCAATGCGCCGGACGACGGTCTGGATGAATGGGACAACGAGCTCGACAAGGTTTTGCAGAACCAGGCGTCGACCTATGTCGAGTTCGACGATGACGACGAGGGGTGTGTCTGGAACATCCGCGTCGACTGGCAGAACTATGACGAGTCGGTGCTCTGGAAGAACGTCAATCTCTGCAAGTTCACAGCGCTTCGGCTGCGCTACGATTCCGGCACCAAGACCACGTCGTTCGTCGCCGAATAGTTTTACCGCGCATGGCCCGGAGGAGGGGCCGCAGAGGCCCTTCCTCGACGCGTTGCGGAAGATGACGAATTCGTCCTTTGCAAGCGCAAGCGGCTTTGTTATACGCAGCCGCGCGCGAACGTCGGTTCGCCCTTTCCTCGGTAGCTCAGCGGTAGAGCATCCGACTGTTAATCGGATGGTCGCTGGTTCGAATCCAGCCCGGGGAGCCAAATTTCACCGTAAATTCAGTGGGTTGCAGCCTCATCCTGAGGCAGCGCACGACGCTGTTCCAGTCGTCTGTGAGCCCGTGAATATCCTCGAACCTGCGCGGAATCACGCCTCAAGC
Organism: Bradyrhizobium sp. P5_C11_2; assembly: GCF_054049755.1. NCBI lineage: Bacteria > Pseudomonadati > Pseudomonadota > Alphaproteobacteria > Hyphomicrobiales > Nitrobacteraceae > Bradyrhizobium > Bradyrhizobium sp. P5_C11_2. The sequence goes on along the minus strand of NZ_JBFULT010000677.1, from coordinate 2,762 downwards.
AGATGTGTGTGGTRGCGCCGTCGCGCCATGAGGCCGGCGCCAAATCGACTCAATTCAAATCGAGCTTCGGGCTGCCGGGTCCATACGGAGCTGATTCCCCATGCGACACATCCACGTTGACCGTTCCCAACTGGCGCCCTCGATTCTGCCGTCCGACATCCCCGAGCTCAGCGACGATGAATGTCTGGTCCGCCTCGCGCGCGCGGTCGAGACCCCCGATTCGGCACGGCTGGACGAGGTTGCGGCGCTGATCGGCCGGCTCGCGGTCGCGATCGAATAGGCCCGTCTCGATCCTTGATGCCTTGACTTGCGGATGCCCCGGCCCTCCGGGGCAACGGACGTGTTGCGTTTTGGCGGGGCCTGCTCCAAATATGCCGCCAACTTTCGTCCGCGGCATCGTCCGCATTCCAGGGTCCGCAAATGTCCGGTTTTTCGACCGCGCGCCAAAAAATGGTCGATGGCCAGGTGCGCACCACTGACGTCACCGATCGCCGCATTCTCGATGCCATGCTCACGGTTCCCCGTGAGGCCTTCGTCCCGGCGAACCGGCAAGCCCTGGCCTATCTCGATCTCGACCTCGACGTGRGCGAGGGGGGCGCCAAGCGGTTCCTGATCAAGCCGGCGCTCACCGGCAAGCTGCTGCAGGCCGCCGAGATCGGCGAGGGCGACAATGTGCTGGTCGTGGGCTGCGCCACCGGCTATCTCGCCGCGCTGACAGCCAAACTTGCCCGCCAGGTGACCGCGACGGAATGCGATTCGGCCCTCGCCGCGAAAGCCAGGGACGCCGTCGGCGCCATTGGGCTGGCCAATGTGACCTGCAAGGCCGCGGCCTGCGCCGAGGGGGATCCCAGTTCCGCCCCCTATGACGTGATCGTCCTCAATGGCGCCACCGAGGTGACGCCCGAAGGGCTGTTCGGTCAGCTCAGGGAGGGCGGGCGTCTGGTGGGGGTCTCCGCCGAGACCCAGCCGTCGCGGGCCATCATCGTGACCCGTTCCCACGGCGAATTCGGCCATCGGGCGCTGTTCGATGCCGCAGCCCCGGTCCTTCCCGGGCTGGAACGGGCCGCCGCCTTCGTCTTCTGACAGTCCTTGTGACCATTCCGGCCCGTTAAAATCCCGTTCCGAATCAGAAGTGTGGCCGGGATGCTGCACGTGAAGAGTTTCCACCGAGAACTACCCTCAGGTAGTTCCGTCGCGCTCGACCGCGTCCTATGTTGCGGCGGGGCAACGACTCCACTCGGATACGGTAACCAGGCTCGCGGGCACGAGGCTGGCGTTAGAATGAACGGAATTTCACGGATGCATGGGGTGAAGCTCTTCACCGGAGCTGCGGTTTCGGTCCTGCTGATGGCGCTGGCCGGGCCCGCGCCTGCCTTGGCGGACACGATCGAGGCCGCATTGGTGCGCGCCTATCAGAACAATCCGCAGCTCAACGCGCAGCGCGCCCAGGTGCGCTCGACTGATGAGAACGTGCCGCAGGCGCTGTCGGGCTATCGCCCCAAGGTCAATGTGACCCTCGGCACCGGGTATCAATATCAGGACATCCAGGCGACGCAGAAGGGCCTGGGGATCCATAGCGATCCTCCGCTTCAGCCCAACAGCGCCAGCCTGACCGTCAACCAGACGCTCTACAACGGCAATCAGACCGCCAACAGGACGCGCGCGGCGGAGAGCCAGGTCTCGGGGTCCCGCGAGGCGTTGCGCGTGCTCGAGCAGACGGTCCTCCTGCAGGCTGCCACGACCTACATGGACTATCTGCGCGACGCCGCGACGCTCGAAGTCCAGCGCAGCAACGTGCGCGTGCTCGAGCAGACGCTGAAGCAGACGCGCGATCGCTTCAACGTCGGCGAGGTGACGCGCACCGACGTGGCGCAGTCCGAGGCGCAATTGGCCGCCGGCAAGACCCAGGCGCTGACCGCCGAATCGAATCTCACGACGACGCGCGCGAACTTCCGCCGGATCATCGGCAACGAGCCGTCGAACCTCGCTCCGGGCTCGCCGGTCGATCGTTTCCTGCCCGGGACGATCGCCTCCGCTGTCAATCTGAGCCTGGTGGAGAACCCCAGCGTCACGGCTGCGATGTACGGCATCGACGTCAACTATCTCCAGGTCAAGATCAGCGAAGGCGCGCTGCTGCCGACGGTCACGGTCCAGGCTGGTGTCAGCACGTCCTATCAGCAGACCCTGACGGTCTTCCGGACGAATACCGCGTCCGCCATCGCGACTGCCTCCGTGCCGATCTTTCAGGGCGGCGCGGAATATTCGCTGATCCGCCAATCGAAAGAGAATCTGGCGCAGCAACGCCTGAATCTTGAAACCACCCGCGACCAGACTCGCGCCAACGTCGTGCAGGCCTGGGGCCAGTTGGAAGCCGGCAAGGCGCAGGTGCAGTCCGCGCAGGCGCAGGTCACGGCCTCCGAGATCGCGCTGAACGGCGTGCGCGAAGAGGCCAAGGCCGGACAGCGCACCACCCTCGACGTGCTCAACGCACAGCAGGCGCTGGTCAACGCGCGCGTGGCGCTGGTGACCGCGCAGCACGATCGCGTGGTCGCGTCCTACTCCGTGCTCAGCGCGGTTGGCCGCCTTGCACCGCAGGTGCTCGGCCTCAACACCACGGTCTATGATCCGAGCGTGCACTATCATCAGATCCGCRACAGCTGGGTCGGCGTGCGCACGCCTGACGGACGCTGATTGCACAAATCAGGTTGGCCTCGCGAATAGGCGAGGCCAACCGGCGGTTTGCTTGCAATCATCAAATTCCC
>NZ_JBFULT010000676.1:0-3552 GCF_054049755.1 Bradyrhizobium sp. P5_C11_2 | reverse complement strand
ACCGCAACCTTGCTGGAAACGCCTGTCCATTCCCCCCGGACTGATTTCGTCCGACATGCCAACAGGAACATTCAATGCGAAACATCCTTCTCTCAGCCGCCACCGTACTCCTGGCCGGATCGACGTTGGTCGGCTCCGCCCAATCCGCCGAACTGCCCAAGGGAGCAGCCCACAACATCGTGCTCGTGCATGGCGCTTTCGTGGACCAGACGAGCTGGCAGCCGGTTGCCGATATTCTCACGAAGAAGGGCTACAACGTCACGCTCGTGGAAAATCCGCTCACCTCGCTCGTCGCTGACGTCAATGCCACCAAGCAGGTGCTGGCGAAACAGGACGGCAGGACCGTTCTGGTCGGCCACTCCTGGGGCGGTATGGTGATCACGCAAGCCGGCAACGATCCCAAGGTTTCGGCGCTGGTCTATGTGTCCGCCTTCGCGCCCGAGGTCGGCGAATCCCTGGCGTCGCTGGCCAAGGCCGGCCCGCCGACCGAAGGCGTCAAGGCGATCCATCCCGACGCGAAGGGCAATCTGTACATCGATCCCAAGGTTTTTCCGTCAGCCGTCGCGGCTGACCTCCCTCCGGAAATCGCCGAGCACCTGGCCAACTCGCAGCTTCCGCTGAGCCTCGCTGCGTTCGAGGCGCCTGTCAGCATTGCGGCCTGGCATGACAAGCCGACGTTCGACGTCATCAGCACGAAGGACAAGGTCATCGCGCCCGAGGTCCAGAAATTCTTCGCGACAAGGATGAAGGCTCAGACGACGGAAGTCGCCGGCAGCCATGCCTCGCTTGTCGTGCACGCGAAGGAGGTCGCTGAGGTGATCGAAAAGGCCGCGCTCGTGAAGTGACGGCACCGCTCCCGGCACTGTCGCGCCGGGAGCGCCCACGCTCGCTCGGAGGAATGCGGAACGCCTCGGACCGCGATGGCGCGAAGCCGGCAAAGCCGTAGACGCGCCTGCGACATCCAAGAGGAAGGTTTCGGTTGCCGCGCTACGCGCGTCACCCGCTCGATCATTTTATGCCAAGCATCCGGAGGATGATATGACTCAACTCGACATCGCGAACCAGGACGCCGCCACACTCGAAACAGCGCCCACCCGTTACATCGAAGGCCGCGGAATCCGCTTCGCCTATCGCCGTCTCGGCCCCGCGACTGGAACTCCGCTGATTCTTCTGCAGCACTTCTCGGGGAACATCGATGCGTGGGATCCAGCCGTCGTCAACGCTCTGGCCGTCGATCGCCCCGTGATCGCCTTTGACAACGCAGGGGTCGGCCGCTCGACCGGTCAAACGCCTGACAACGTCGCGACGATGGCACGAGACGCGGTCGATTTCATCGGCCTGCTCGGCCTCCTCGAAGTGGACCTGCTTGGCTTTTCCCTCGGTGGCTGCGTCGCTCAGCAGATCGCCGCCGAGCACGGACAACTGGTCCGCAAGCTCATACTCGTCGGTACCGCGCCGAAAGGCGGAGAGGAACACCTGTTGGCGGTTCTGCAGGAAGCGTTTTCCCAAACCGATGCGCCGGACCCCCGCCTGCCGTTGTTCTTCACGAATTCACCCGCCAGCCGATCGTCCGGCTTGGCCTTCCTGAAGCGGACGAAGGTGCGCAAGGATGATCGGGACACCGATAACGGCAGCGCAGTCACCGATCCGCAGGCCAAGGCGCTGATCACCTGGTGCGCCACGCCTGATCCCGGGCACGCCATTCTGCGCGCCATCCGCCAGCCCACTCTCGTGGTCAGCGGCAGCCACGACACCATGCTGCCCGCGAGCAACGCCTACGCAATGTTCAAGGAACTCAGCAACGCTCAGCTGGTCCTCTATCCCGATTCAGGGCACGGCGCGCTGTTTCAGCACCACGACATCTTCGTCAGCCACGTCCGGACTTTCCTGGACGCACGGCCCTCGGCTGCCTGATCCCCGGCGCGTTCCGATGCGATCGAGCCACTTCATCCATGAGAGTTGTAAGAGGACAAAATGACAATCGCTAAAGTCGAAGTGGAGCGCTTCAGCCTCACGAGCTTAAAACCATTCGACGCTATTGTGGCGGCGCTCAAGTCTGCGGTCGGGCAGCCCAACATGGTCGAATTTTTCAAGGAAACGAGGGCGACAAATTCCTTCCCGGATCTGGAGCGCGTTGTACGAAGCGGCCTGGGCCGAACGGACCTTATGCTCTTCGAGGAATTTGACCTGGGCGACATTCTGCGTCGCGAAACCGGATCCAAGACGCCTAAAATCATCCGGCTTGTGATCGGCAATCCACTCATCATGAAAGAAATGGTCAAGCACGTGCCCGATGCCGGATCTTACGCTCCGGTCACAGTGCTCATTGATGAGCGTCCCGATGGCGTGCACGTCTCCTATGATAAAATGGAGAGTTATCTGCGGCATTATGGCAGTTCGGAAGCGCTTGCCGTCGCCCAAAATCTCGATGCGAAAATCACCGCCTTGCTACGCGAATGTGCAAGCTGAAACGTTCTGATGACGTCTTCGGCTGATAGAAGTGAGTAACTCATACCAATCGCGGAACGCGACGGGCCGCGACCTGATCAGCCGCAGATGCGCACGCGGCGCGCGCGCCAGCCATGCCCGTCCCAGAAGCTCTGGGTTATCCAGTGGCAGGGCGGGATCGGCTCTCCAACCGGGGCATCGACATAGCCCGACCAGTACGGATAGCCGCCGGGTCCGGGATAAGTGCGCGGATACGGATTGCCGCCGGGGCCGTAATCATAGCGCGGACCAGCATAAGCGGGCGAGGCTGCTGAAACGACCAAAGTCGCGACGGCAGCGAGAGCCAACAACGTCTTCCTCATGGTGATACCTTTCCAACGCTGCGAAGGCTGCAAGACGATCGCTGAGCAATGCAGGGTCAGCGTCGACAAGCTGAAATGTCAAGGAGAGTGATCTCAGCAAGGCCTGCGTAGTCGCGCGTCTGACGAACGTCGGCTTCGACGATAACCGGACACAACCGTGGCGTCTACGCTCCGGTCACGTTGATGACTGCTCGCCGATGGCGGCGATGGGCGAAAGCCGCAACTCATATCCGCAGGGCAGAGAGCCGCGCCGCGAGGAATTCCATCGCGGCACGGACACGCCGCGGCAACGCGCCGGCGCCCCGCCYGACCCAAACGATCTGGAGTGGAATAGGCGGCGGCTCGTGGCCGACAAGGATCTGCTCGACGATCCCTTGCTCGATGAGCCTGCGCACCTGCCAGAGCGGCGCGAGTCCGATGCCAAGGCCTGACGCCACGGCCGCATTGCGCACGGCGGCATTTTCCGACCGAAAGCGGCCGCGCACCTCGATGCGCCGCTTGTTGCCGGCAAAGACCCATCTGTCGTCGTCGCTGGCCCGCAACACGCACGCATGTCGGGATAGCTCGCGTGGATGCTCGGGACGACCGTGCGCGGCGAGATAGGCCGGTGCAGCGAACACCGCCCAATTCAAGCCGCCGAGGCGGCGAACCCGCAGGTTCGAGTCCGGCAGGTTGCCGATGCGAATGGCGAAATCCAGCTTATCGGCGACGAGGTCGACATGCTCATCAGACAAGACAAGTT
>NZ_JBFULT010000675.1:0-3555 GCF_054049755.1 Bradyrhizobium sp. P5_C11_2 | reverse complement strand
GCGCGCTTCCGCCCGATCCTGATGACGACCATGGCGGCGCTGTTCGCCGGCATTCCGCTGGTCATCGCCACCGGCCCCGGCACGGAGCTGCGGCGTCCGCTCGGCATCACCATCATCGGCGGCCTGTTCGTCTCGCAGATCCTGACGCTCTACACCACGCCCGTGATCTACCTGTTGATCGACCGCCTGCGCCGCCGCTCCGAGCCGCGCCCGCTGGCCGCACCTGCGGAATAGGCGAAGTATCGCGCAGGTTTCGACACCGTCAGTCGGCTCGATCTCCTAACATTTGATGTTGTCAACTTAACATCTGTTCTCATAAAGGCTGTTACTTCTCATTTCTGTCAACAAAGCTCGTTACAGAACGGAGACGGGCGCAGCCTTCGCTCGTCGCGCCGCCCCAAGCTGTTGCATTCGAACGGAATCCCGCCCCGAGAATGTGTGACGGGCTTGGGAAACTTTGCGGGCGAGCGGAAATCGGCTGGCTCGTGTTGCTTTGGAGTGATTGGCCAAATGGCTAATATGGTCGGATCGCACTTTTTCCCGGAGATTGCGGCGGGTGGATTCTCTCGGGTCGATGGCACGATTCAGTTCTGGCAGCGGGTCGGGGCCTTGGTTGGACCAGATTCCGTCGTGCTGGACTTTGGCGCCGGGCGAGGCGCCGGCCAGAGCGAGGATTCGGTGGCCTACCGGCGCAGCCTGCGCTCGTTGAAGGGACGGGTGCGCGAGCTCGTCGGGGTGGATGTCGACCCGGCTGTCACGACCAACAAGGCGCTGGATCGGGCGTTCGTGATCACACCCGACGGAGAGCTTCCGATCGCCGATCAATCCATCGACGTGATCGTATCGGATTTTGTATTCGAGCATCTCCAGGATCCCGCCAGAGCCGCCCGTGAACTCGACCGCGTGCTCAAGCCGGGCGGCTGGATCTGCGCGCGAACGCCCAACCGCTATGGATACATCGCGCTCGCCAACCGGATGATCCCCGACCGGTTGCATGCCCGCATCATCCAGTCGGCCCAGGACGACCGCAAGGGCGAGGATGTCTTCCCGGCCGTCTATCGGCTGAACACTGCCAGCGCGTTCAAGCGGCATTTTCCCGCCTCCCGATACGATCTGTATGTGATCCCGTGGGACGCGGAGCCGGCCTATTATTTCGGATCGAAGCTGCTCTATTCGCTGTTGCTTGCGGTTCAGCACTGCACGCCGGCTCCGTTCAAGACGGTGTTGACGGCGTTCATGCGCAAACGCCCCGTGGCGTGAGGTTCGGGCTTAGGGCGGCGCCACTCCGGGCAAGAGAGTTGTTGAACCGCCGCTTCAAGCGTATAGCGGCGACCATGTCGAACCCCACAGCCGCCGTGCCGGCCGATCCGATCCCCGAATGCCCGCACTGCCAGAAGCCGATGCCGCTGTGCATCTGCGACAGTGTCACGCCGATCAAGAACCGGCTCTCGCTCCTGATCCTCCAGCATCCGCAGGAGCAGGACAGGGCGCTCGGCACCGCGCGGCTGCTTGCGAAGCACTTTGCCGATGCCACGGTGCGGGTCGGCCTGTCCTGGCCGAGCCTGTCAAAGGCGCTGGCGCGGCCGATCGAGAACGCCTCGCACTGGGCCGTGCTCTATCTCGGCTCGGCGCGCGCGGCCGATCTGGAGGCCGAGGGCGAGATCGTCGCGCTCAACCGCAAGGGCGAGGTCGCGGACAACCAGCGCGCGATCCTCGGCAAGCTCGAAGGCGTGGTGCTGCTCGACGGCACCTGGAGCCAGGCCAAGGCGCTGTGGTGGCGCAATCCCTGGATGCTGAAGTGCCAGCGCGTGATCCTCAACCCGGCGCACCCGTCGCGCTACGGGCGCCTGCGTAAGGAGCCGCGCAAGGACGGGCTCTCGACCATCGAGGCGGCCGCGATAACCTTGGCCGGCCTTGAGCGCCGCCCTGACATCGCCGAGACGTTGAATGCGAGCTTCGAGCGGATGCTGGCGCGCTATCGCGAGGTGCAGGCGGAGATGCCGGAGCTGGCGCCGAAGCCGGTGGTCAAGGACCGCCGGCGCGGTGTCCGGCGGAGCAAGCGGGCCTGACCGCGGCCGCCGGAGGAGGGGCGGATCGTCGCCGCCGGCACGACCGAGCAGATTTTCCGCCAATATCTCGGCGGCGCGGGCCAGCCGAAGCTCTCGCCGCGCGGGGTTGCCTAAACCCTTGATCCCCTATATTGCTCCGCCCTCGTTGGGGCCACGTGGCGGAGTGGTTACGCGCCGGTCTGCAAAACCGTTTACTCGGGTTCGAGTCCCGACGTGGCCTCCATCACAAGTTTCTGATCTCTCAGCACAAATTCGATCTCGGCGCCGGTTCCGCATAGCCTGGTTGCGAGGCATGCCGCGCCGCGCACACCGGGTTTGCCCGGGGCTTGGCGGAAACCAGCGATTCAGGCCCGATGGCACAGACTTCGCATCTGCGAAGTGATGCGTCACGAACCCCTGGAGCTGGAGAGCACGTGAGCGACGTCGTCCGATTCGTCCCGAAATCCGAGCTGGAGCGGGCTCGCCTCATTCGCGAGGCCCGAGCGATCTATGACAGCATCTTCCCGCCGGCTGCACCCGACCGGGTGCGGCAGGACGGTGAGGAGCGCGTCAAGACTTGATCGCGGGCCACGTGGGCGCGCGCTGGGCGTTCATTCGTGAGGTCTGGCTAAGCGATCTCAGCAGGCAGCGTACCAGCCGTCCGGAAAGGGCAGGAGGGGCCAGGCGCCCTCGTTGTCATTGGCGGCCTTGGGCGTTGCGTCGAAGCTCCACGAGCGGGGCACGAATTCCTCCTCCGGCACGGGCGCCAAATCTTCATGGGTCATGGCGTCACGCACGGCATTCAGCAGCAAGTTGAATTCGGCTTCGCTCATCGCACCCTCCGGAACGCGGATGGCGCAATGTCGCAAAGCCGGCTTGTTTCCCGGTTGAGCCGATCGTTCGCATTTTAACGATCCGGCGCTCGGGTCCCGATTGGTTAGCGATTTCTGAAAAATCCCCCAAAAATCCCCGTTGAATCCTAGGTTCCTCCCGCACTCTGCCAGTGTGAAAGAGATCACATTCTCCGCGGTTTATTTCTCCTACCTCTTGGCGCGCACCGGCCAACGCAGACCGGAGGCGGGCAGGGCGACAGGAGACTTGGTCATGAAGGCAAGGTTCTTGCGGTTTGCGGCTGTGAGGAGCCGAGCGCGTCGAGCTTCGACCGTCGGGCTGTTCCTGACGCTGTTCGCCTCCGCCGCCCATGCGCAGCAGGGAACTCCGGAGCAGCGGCGGGCCTGCACGCCCGACGTCTACCGGCTCTGCGCCGGCGAGATCCCCAATGTCCGCGCCATCACGGCCTGCCTGCGCCGTAACCGGTCAAGCTTGAGCGAGGCTTGCCGCAGCGTGTTCGATCAGGCCGGCGGCTGACATGCCTAGGCCCGATCGACATTCGGGATTCCCAAGTGGTTTGATCGCTGATTCATAGAGTTCCGTGATTCGACACGGAGCGGATGATGGCGGCGAAGCGATATGAGCTGACCGAGGCGCAATGGGCGAGGATCTCACC
>NZ_JBFULT010000674.1:0-3557 GCF_054049755.1 Bradyrhizobium sp. P5_C11_2 | reverse complement strand
CCGCCACCAAGGACCAAGATCCTCCGGAATGGCCCGCCATTTCGCCCCGTTCTGATGCCGCCAGAGAATGGCCGAGAGTGTGCGTTGCAGGTCCTGCGGTGGCGTCTTGGCCTTCGGACGGCACGCCTCGACCAGCGGCTCCAGCTCAGACCATTGCGCGTCGCTCAGCATCATCCCTCCTGCCTTGGAGAGACGAAAACGCAAGCCCCGCCAGTCCGTTCAGGCGACGACAGGCCCTAGGGGCTTGTCACGTTGTTGGACGTGGCCGCGAGAAAACATCCGCTGACCCGGCCCAGGCCGCGCACGGGCTCTCACAGCGCGGCATTAGCCATTCGGTGCGGCGAACCAGGAGGTTCTGCTATGCCCACTGCCGTACCGCTGCACGACGACATCTGCGCCGATGATCTGCGGTGGCTGACCCGGACGAGCCGGAACGCCAGTCAGAGCCGCCGACTTTTGGCGCTGGCGGCGATCTACAGGGCCTCATGGCTTAGAACGCGTCGCACGACGAGGCTTACGCCCCTTCGCTCGTTGTGCCGGTTCAGCCTGAACGGGCAACTTCGAAGCGTCCCCGAAGGACCTGTGCCGTACTTTGAGAGCTACCTGGGTCCATATCAGTTTTTCCGCTCGATCTCCTCTTGCTCGTGCTCGCTGGGCTCTCTCGCAAGCCACTCTGAACCCGTCGTTGCCGTAGAGCTCGATGAGGCTTACTACATCCAGTCTAATCGCCTCGCTGACCAAATCTCGAGCGCTTTGTGCTCCGTTCTCGAGGCGAAACATCGAGCCCTCCCAGGCGCGCCATCTCCGTTTTTCTATGATAACGTCAGTCACGAAAAAAGATATCAGAGATAAATGTACTGCTGAGATGTTTGCCACGCAGTCGGGAGGGCTTCCGCATGTCGGGCCACTCAATTCACGTCAAGCTAGACGGTAGAACCTACTCGGGCACCTTCAAGGTTGACCGAAATCTCATGACAGTTACCACGAGTTACGGCAAGAAGATCGCGCCAGTAGAAAAGTCCCAACATACGGCTCTCGCGCAAACCCTTCTAAAAGAGCTTATACAACTGGAAAAGGCACGGAAGGGCTCGACCCTGTAATCGCTGCTGCGGCTCACTCCGGAGTGTCCGCCGTCAACGTTGGTGGATCACCCTCAAGAGGGAATAACCCTACGCGGCGAAAGCCGTGCCCGACGGGCAACGTTACGGGCAGGGTGGAGAGGGCACCGACATCATCGCGTATGATGACGTCTGCCCCGTGAGGAACCGCCCGAGCCTTTAGAACGCCTCATGCAAGCGTGATAGATCTGAGCACCCAAATCGTGCATCGATAATCCGCCTGGATTTGGTGTTCCGAACACGCGGGCCTGCGCCTCGCTTCGGCAAGCAGCATCTTGCGGGCTCCGAATTGGTGGCTGACCTTGCGCAATCGCCAAGCTAGGAGCGATCAATATCATGAGAGCGAGCACAACAGAGCGCATGAAGATCCTTTAACGAGAGCGACCAGTTGTAGAGGTGATGACAGCATCCCTACAGCAATTGGCGGGGACGCTACTCCTTGCCTCAGTCCTTCTTATTGGCCTTGTAGTGGCCGACCGCGCATCCCATCGCGGCGCCCGTCTTGCCATGACCCGCCATATGGCCGGCAGCACCGCCGACGACTGCGCCCTTCATGCAGCCCTTCGCCTCAACGGAGGTGCCGGCGAGCAAGCCAAGCACAAACACCGAGGCCGCGATGGTGAGGTACTTCATGATTGCTCTCCGATCTGGTGGAGCGCTCAACGGGTTCAGGCGTCAGACCGTTCCCGGTCCGCGTGCCGATTAACTCTGCCGGACAACAGTGGCGGACGCCGACCCAACTCCTCTGGTCCTGGCTGATCCTCTCAATCAGCTCGGTCCAAAGTCAGCCGGTCAGGTCAGGTGGGTGGTCGGACATGCTGGCGGCGGTAGCGACGCGCGGTTAAGGAGGCGTCACGCTCACATCTTGCGACTTCATCTTCGTCAAGGAGAACGGCGAGGGACCAGGGGTGCGGCTGAGGAAGTCTTGAAGGCAAAGGGCTGTCTGAAGTGAGGGGGCTCTTTGTGTTCTAGCAGCGCTCCGAAGCCTCGGCCTCCAAGTGTCTCTTAGCCCTGGTGAGCACTGAGCAGGGATCGTGCCCCTTAGCCTTTGCGAGGAGCAGAAGGTCAGTGATAAGATCAACGACATCGCAGGCTGGCACGCCGCCAACCCAGCGCCGACCAGCACCCTCAGCATGAATGTAGGCGTCGAGGGCAGTTTGGGCGAACTCAATCCGTTCTGGCTTCGTGGCCATGGGCGTTCTCCTCCCCGCCTGGCCTCAGAAAGTGTTGAGCCAGCACGGCTATGCGCGTGATGCGAACCCAGTGCTGACTGGCGAGTTCAAGCTCGCATGATTCCTCCGGTTACAATCTGGGCGAGCTATCGTCCGTCGCCGGTCCATCCCTCGCTTCGTGAAAGAGGCGCCGAATGCGGGGCGGCGGGTGACGGATTGCGATGTCGGCGCCGAATATTCTCATAACATAGTTTGTTTGCAAGGCGTGGGTGCGCTGCACGATAGACAGCGAAACCTAAATACCATATTCCTAAGCTTGGCTGGACCCGAATCGTTCAGGTCCTACCCTCTTAACAACTTGAGGGACTGCTATGCGCGACAACGGTCATGATGGTGCACGTATCGATCAGTATTTGAATTCGATGTTTGCGTCTGAACGGCAATCAGCACCTCTTGAACTGGCCGGATTTAGAGGCATCGACTGGGTATTATCACTAGGTATATCAATCGCCTTATTGGCTGAGATCCTATTTCCGCTTTGGTGTCTTTCATTTCCCTGATTATTAGGTAATGTTGCCGCCGATATTGGAGCCGCGCACAGAGCGCCTCTCCATAGTTCGCGCCCCGCCGCGATGGCAGCTACAGCGTCGCCGTCTACACTATTTTTTCAGGGCCAATGCGCGCCTCGATATACGCGCCCCGGCAGCTATCCTGCCGGGATGCGTGACGCCTACTCCACCGCCTCCGGATGCCGCTTCGGGACGCCGCGATAGCACTTCAGGATTAATGGGCAGCCATCGTGCGATCGGCGGTGTGAGAGCGTCAGGTGGCCCTCCGCGGTGAAGACGCCCATCACCGTCACGCGGCCGTAGCAGACCGGACAGCGCTTCACGACGTCGCCAGGTAGAATGCGTGCCTCCTTGAGGCTGACGGGCCGCCAGGCTTCGTCCACTTTCACTTCGCAGGTAAGGGCTGGCGACGTCGGCATACCTGACCATGCCGTGACGGCAGGCCGGCAGCCAGGGCAGTCCGGCGGGCTTGTCACGTAGGCGGGCGGACTGGCTTGCGGCGGTCGATCCAGCATCGTAGCCGGGCCGTATGAGCCCGCTCTCGTACTCCGGCTACCGCTTCCCACGTGACGTGATCCAGCGCGCCGTCTGGATGTACCTTCGCTTCACCCTCAGCTACCGCGATGTCGAGGAGCTCCTGGCCGAGCGCGGGATCATCGTCACGTACGAGAGCGTCCGCCGCTGGGTGCTCACCTTCG
>NZ_JBFULT010000673.1:0-3563 GCF_054049755.1 Bradyrhizobium sp. P5_C11_2 | reverse complement strand
TCTCTCCACCATGTACTGGGTCGGGCTGAAGCCGGGCGACGTCCACCTCAACATTTCCTCGCCCGGCTGGGCCAAGCACGCCTGGAGCTGCTTCTTCGCGCCCTGGAATGCGGGCGCCACGGTGTTCGTGGTCAACCAGCCGCGCTTCGATGCCAAGGGCTTGCTCGCCACCATCGGCCGCTGCGGCGTCACCACGCTGTGCGCGCCGCCGACGGTGTGGCGGCTCTTCATCCAGGAGAACCTGGCGTCGTTCAAGGTCACGTTGCGTGAGGTCTGCGGCGCCGGCGAGCCGCTTAATCCGGAGGTGATCGACCAGGTGCAGGCGGCCTGGGGGCTCACCATCCGCGACGGCTACGGCCAGACCGAGACCACGGCGCTCGCGGGCAACTCGCCCGGGCAAAAGATCAAGGTCGGCTCGATGGGACGGCCGCTGCCGGGCTATCGCGTGCAGGTCAGCGACGCCGACGGCAATCCCGCGAAGGAGGGCGAGGTGACGCTGGTGCTCGGCACTGAGCGTCCCGCCGGCCTGATGCAGGGCTATCAGGACGACGCCGGCGCAGTGTCGGGCGCGGAAGGCGAGCTCTATCGCAGCGGCGATGTCGTGTTCGAAGACGAGGACGGTTATCTCACCTTCGTCGGCCGCTCCGACGACGTCTTCAAATCCTCCGACTATCGCATCAGCCCGTTCGAGCTCGAGAGTGTCTTGCTCGAGCACGAGCTCGTCGCCGAGGCCGCCGTGGTGCCGAGCCCTGATCCGATCCGGCTCGCGATCCCCAAGGCCTTCGTGCTGCTGATCTCGGGCGCGGAGCGCTCGCCGGAGACCGCGCTGTCCATCTTCCAGCATCTGCACACGCGGCTTGCGCCGTTCAAGCGCATCCGCCGCATCGAGATCGTCACCGAGCTGCCGAAGACGATCTCCGGAAAAATCCGCCGCGTGCAGCTGCGCCGGTTGGAGCGCGACGACGACCGCGATGATTCCCTGCGCGGCCGCGAATTCCGGGAAGAGGATTTCCTGGAGCTGCCGAAAGCCAGGGGTGAAAGTTAAGTGGGTACCTTGGTCATTCCGGGGCGCGCGGAGCGCGAACCCGGAATCCATTCGGCAACAAACTCTGTGGCACAATGGATTCCGGGCTCGATGCTGCGCATCGCCCCGGAATGACGCGATCTGGAGCTAGCAATGAACGAAGTCTGGAAGAAGCCGCCGATTACGCTGGACGCCTACCAAGCCATGGTCGGCAAGGAGGTCGGCGTGTCGTCGTGGCACCTGGTCGACCAGCCGCGCATCGACACCTATGCCGACGTGATCGAGGACCACCAGTTCATCCACGTCGATCCCGAGCGCGCGAAAAGAGAAACCGCCTTCGGCACCACCATCGCGCACGGTTTCCTGACGATGTCGCTGCTGTCGATCATGTCTTATGAAGTCATGCCGGTCATCGCCGGCACCACGATGGGCGTCAATTACGGCTTCGACAAGCTGCGCTTCATCTCGCCGGTGCGTTCGGGAAAGCGCGTCCGTGGCAGGTTTGCGCTGGCCGAAGCCAAGCTGCGCAAGCCGAACGAGTTGCAGTCGCGCACCCACGTGACGGTCGAGATCGAGGGCGAGGACAAGCCCGCGCTGGTCGCCGAGTGGCTGGGGTTGATCTATTTCGCCTGAGCGGGCTCGTCATTGCCGGGCTTGACCCGGCCATCCATCGCTGGTCAAAAGCTTTTCGATTTTGATGGATGGCCGGGTCAAGCCCGGCCACGACGATCCAACATTTGGGAAACGCACTCATGGCAATCAGGTTCGACGGACGCGTCGCCATCGTCACCGGCGCGGGCAATGGTCTCGGACGGGCGCACGCGCTGGGGCTGGCGAGCCGCGGCGCCAAGGTCGTGGTCAACGATTTCGGCGGCGCGCGCGACGGCACCGGCGGCTCGCTGTCGCCCGCGGAGACCGTGGTCGAGGAGATCCGCAAGGCCGGCGGCACCGCGATGGCCGACGGCGCCGACGTCTCCAATTTCGAGCAGGTCACCGCGATGGTCGAGCGTGCCACCAAGGAGTGGGGCAGCGTCGACCTCTTGTGCGCCAATGCCGGCATTTTGCGCGACAAGTCGTTCGGCAAGATGKAGGCGGCCGATTTCCAGAAGGTGCTCGACGTGCACCTCGTCGGCACCTTCTACTGCTGCAAGGCGGCCTGGGCCGGCATGCGCGACCGCAACTACGGCCGCATCGTGCTCACCACCTCGTCCTCCGGCCTCTACGGCAATTTCGGCCAGGCCAATTACGGCGCGGCGAAGTCCGGCATGGTCGGCCTGATGAACGTGCTGGCCGAGGAAGGCCGCAAGAGCGACATCCGCGTCAACATCATCTCGCCGACCGCGGCGACCCGCATGACCGAAGAGCTGCTGCCGCCGCAGGCGCTGCAGCTGATGAGGCCGAACGCGATCACGCCGGCCGTCGAGTACATGCTGAGCGAGGACGCGCCCACCCGCACCATCATGGGCGCCGGCGCCGGCTCGTTTGCGGTGATCAAGATCGTCGAGAGCGAGGGCATCAACCTGCCGGAGTCCGAATGGACGCCGGACGCGGTCGCCGCGCATTTCGCCGAGATCAGCGACATGTCGAAGGCGAAGGCCTTGCAGGGCGCATTCGAGCAGACGCAGAAATACGTGGCGCAGGCCGCAGCGAGGGCGGGCATCAAGCTCTGAGTTGTCATTCCGGGGCGCGCGTAGCGCGAACCCGGAATCCATCGTGCCACAGAATCCGCCGTCTAATGGATTCCGGTTCGCGCCCAAGAAGGCGCGCCCCGGAATGACGAGCTAGGCGCTAGAATCTGGCCTAAACTCCCGCCATGATCGCATCCGAATCCCACGTCGCCATCATCGGCGCCGGCCCCGCTGGCCTCATGGCGGCGGAGGTGCTGGCGCAGGGCGGGGCGCGCGTCACCGTTTACGACGCGATGCCGTCCGCTGGCCGCAAATTCCTGATGGCAGGCCGGGGCGGGCTCAATCTCACCCACAGCGAGCCGCTGCCGCAGTTCATGCCGCGCTATCGCGAGGCGGCGCCGAAGCTCCAAGCGGCGGTCGAAGCCTTATCACCCGACGCGCTGCGCGCCTGGAGCGAGGCACTGGGGGAGCCAACCTTCGTCGGCAGCAGCGGGCGGGTGTTTCCAAAAGCGTTCAAGGCCTCGCCCTTGCTGCGCGCCTGGCTGCGGCGGCTCGATGCCTCTGGCGTGCGCTTTGCCTTTCGTCATCGCTGGATCGGCTGGGACGGGGAACGGCGACTGGTCTTTGAAACACCCAACGGCACAGTTGCCATCGCCGCAGACGCGACCGTGCTCGCACTCGGCGGCGCAAGCTGGCCGCGGCTTGGGTCGGACGGTGGCTGGGTCGATCTTGTCGCGGCAAAAGGCATCGCTGTCTCAAAGCTGCGGCCGGCCAATTCCGGCTTCACGGTTGCCTGGTCCGATGTGTTCCGCGACCGCTTTGAAGGCCAGCCGCTCAAGGGTGTGGCGCTTACGGTTCGCGCGCAGACGGTGCGCGGCGAAGCGATGATCACGCGCAGCGGTATCGAAGGC
>NZ_JBFULT010000672.1:0-3585 GCF_054049755.1 Bradyrhizobium sp. P5_C11_2 | reverse complement strand
GGATCACGCCGGTCAGGATCTGCATTCCGAGCATGAAGGAGAGGATGGCGCCGAAGGTCCACCAGTAGTTCAGATTGCGCGGCGTGGGGTAGACGACGAAAGAGGAGTGCATGAGCCCGAGGATCGGCAGACGTCGCTCGATCCATTGCAGGGCCGGATTACTCGGCTGGTAGTCGGATGGTCCGCTCATGATGCGATCCTGAGGAAATAATACGACATGACGGCGCGAGGCTTCGGACGAGGGCCCGAAGCTCAGCCGATCTGGATTTTGGTGTCGGAAACGAACTGGTACGGCGGCACCGGCAGGTTCGCGGGCGCGGGCCCCTGGCGGATGCGGCCGGACGAATCGTACTGCGAACCATGGCAGGGGCAGAAGAACCCGTCGTAATTGCCCTCATGAGCGATCGGAATGCAGCCGAGGTGGGTGCAGATGCCGATCACGACCAGCCATTGCTCATGGCCGGGCTTGACCCGGGCCTCGTCAGACTGCGGATCGGGCAGGCTCGCCACGTTGACGGCGCGCGCCTCGTCGATCTGTTTCTTGGTGCGATGGCTGATGTAGATCGGCTTGCCGCGCCAGAACACCTTGATGTCCTGCCCCTCGGCGACCGGGGTCAGATCGACCTCGATCGGCGCACCTGCGGCGATGGTCGAGGCGTCCGGATTCATTTGGGAGATGAAGGGCCAGAGCGCAGCTGCGCCCCCTACTGCTGCAGCTGCCCCGGTTGCAACGAATAAGAAATCACGGCGTGTCGGATGGTCCGCCGAAGACGCTGTCGTCACGATTCCAACCCTTTCTTCTTATGCTGCCGGCGGAACCGCTCCAGGGGGCGCCCACAAGCTCCCCAGAACAGGCTGCCGGCGCCCGCGGCCCCCCGCGGCGGCAGAACTTCGCGTGTCCCCACCAAAACACGGCGAAAACAGCAGTCCAGAATCGTTCTATTGGCACCCTTGCCGGGCGAGCGCAAGCCCGCTATCGGCGCGGGAGCGTGCAATGCACGAATTCCCGCGCTAGCGATGTTTTATTGAGACATTTCCAGCCGCCACCAACCCGTCGCACCCCATGCACATAGCGCTTTTCCAACCCGACATTCCGCAGAACACCGGCACGATTCTCAGGCTCTGTGCCTGCCTGGGGCTGGCCGCCCACATCATCGAACCGGCAGGCTTCCCGGTCTCCGACCGGCATTTCCGCCGGGCGGGAATGGACTACCTTGACCAGGTCAGCATCACCCGCCACGACTCCTGGTCGAAATTCGAGCAATGGCGCGCGGCGCAAGGCGCCCGGCTGCTGCTGTTCACCACCAAGGCGGCCACCGATTACCGCGATTTTCATTACCAGACGTCGGACATCCTGCTATTCGGGCGCGAGAGCGCCGGCGTCACCGACGCGGTGGTCGAGGCCGCGGATGCGCGGCTGGTGATCCCGATCACACCGGGGCTGCGGTCGCTCAATGTGGCGATGACCGCGGCGATGGCCGCAGGCGAAGCGCTGCGGCAGGTCCGGAACCAGCAGGTCTGACAGGTTGAGGAGAGACGATTGAGTTACGCGGTCAAGGAGATCTTCCTGACCCTGCAGGGCGAAGGCGCCCATGCCGGGCGCGCGTCCGTGTTCTGCCGTTTTGCCGGCTGCAATCTCTGGAGCGGCCGCGAGGCCGATCGCGCCGAGGCGACTTGCAAGTTCTGCGACACGGATTTCGTCGGCATCGACGGCACGCTGGGCGGCCGCTACGCCTCGGCCGCGGAACTCGCCGGCACCATCGCCGCGCAATGGACGGGATCGCAAGAAAACCGCTACGTGGTGCTGACCGGCGGCGAGCCGCTGCTGCAGGTCGATGCTGCCCTGGTCGACGCGCTCCATGCCCACGGCTTCGAGATCGGCGTCGAGACCAACGGCACGATCGCTCCGCCCGAGGGGCTCGACTGGATCTGCGTCAGCCCCAAGGGCGGAAGCGATCTGGTGGTGCGCCGCGGCCACGAGCTGAAGCTGGTCTATCCGCAGGCGCTCGCCGCGCCGGAGGCCTTCGAGGGCCTCGCCTTCGAGCGCTTCTCGCTGCAGCCGATGGACGGGCCGGAGGTCGCCGAGAACACCGCGCGCGCGATCGACTACTGCCTGCGTCATCCGCAATGGCGGCTCAGCGTGCAGACGCATAAATCGCTCGGCATCAGATAGGATTGGTTTTCGGACAGATGTGGGAATTGACGAAATCGTTCCGCTTCGAGGCGGCGCATTCACTGTCGGGAACGACGTTTGGCGCTGCCAGTGAAGAAATCCACGGCCACTCCTTCCGCGCCGAGGTGACGGTGCGCGGCACGCCCGATCCCGCGACCGGCATGGTGGTCGATCTCGGCCTGCTCCAGCGCGCGATCGAGGATGTGCGTGTGATGCTGGACCACAAGTTCCTCAACAAGATCGAGGCGCTGGGCACCCCGACGCTGGAGAATCTCGCGCGCTTCGTCTGGGAGCGGCTGGCCCATATCGGCAAGCTCACCCGCGTCAGCATCCACCGCGACAGTTGCAACGAGAGCTGCACCTATTACGGTCCGCAGGGTTAGTTACGGTCTCGTAGGGTGGGCAAAGCGTAGCGTGCCCACCATTCAAGACGACGCGTAAAAGTTGGTGGGCACGGCGCAAGAGCGCCTTTGCCCACCCTACAGGCTCCGCTGAGTAGCGACGGGAATGCAGATGGACGTTTCAACAATCGACGATCGCAAGGCCCGCGCCCGCGCCTGGTTCGAGCGCTTGCGCGACGACATCTGCGCAAGCTTCGAACGGCTGGAAGACGACGCGCCGCAAAGCCTCTATCCCGGCGAGGCCGGCCGCTTCGTGCGCACGCCGTGGCAGCGCACCGACCACTCTGGCGCGCCCGGCGGCGGCGGCGTGATGTCGATGATGTACGGCCGCCTGTTCGAGAAGGTCGGCGTGCACTGCTCGACCGTGCACGGCGAATTCGCCCCCGAATTCCGCGCGCAAATTCCGGGCGCGGCCGACGATCCGCGGTTCTGGGCCTCCGGCATCTCGCTGATCGCGCATCTGCGCAATCCGCATGTGCCCGCCGTGCACATGAACACGCGCTTCGTCGTCACCACCAAGGCCTGGTTCGGCGGCGGCGCCGACCTCACCCCGGTGCTGGATCGCCGGCGCACGCAGGGGGACGCCGACAGCATCGCCTTCCACGCCGCGATGAAGCAGGCCTGTGCGCAGCCGAACGGCGTCGCCGATTACGACAAGTACAAGACATGGTGCGACGAATATTTCTACCTGCCGCACCGGAAAGAGGCGCGTGGCATCGGCGGCATCTTCTACGACTGGCACGACAGCGGCGACTGGGACGCCGACCTCGCCTTCACCCAGGACGTCGGCCGTGCCTTCCAGAAGATCTACCCCGACATCGTGCGCCGCAATTTCGCGACGGCCTGGACGGCCGAAGATCGCGAGGAGCAACTGGTCCGGCGCGGACGCTATGTCGAATTCAACCTGCTCTATGACCGCGGCACCATCTTCGGACTCAAGACCGGGGGCAATGTGGATTCGATCCTGTCGTCGCTGCCGCCGGAGGTGAAATGGCCATGACTGCGATGAAG
>NZ_JBFULT010000671.1:0-3615 GCF_054049755.1 Bradyrhizobium sp. P5_C11_2 | reverse complement strand
CTGTTCGCACTCGGCGTGCTCGTGATGACCGCCTTCATCCGCGCGGCTCAGCGCGTCGAGCCCTTCACCAAGCGCGGCTGAAGCGTGCACGCGCGCGAGACGCGCGCGCGGCGCAGAAAAACTTAACGCCTGTTCATCTTCCCCGTCGCTCGCGCAACACAGCGCAAGCAGATGTTAGGTAATCTTGTCGCCAGCCTAAAAAAATTCTTGCGATCGAGATTCAAAACGCTTATGTGCGTTCTTGCCCAATTTCGCACGTGCCTGTGGTCGTGTGTCAGTCGGTAGGTATCCGGACAAGAGGCCGGACAGCCGCCAAGGGGTGAAGAAGCCGAGGGGCTCTTCGGAAGTGCGGAAGTCGAAAGACCCAAGCAAACCCGGAGCGTCCAGCATCTCTCTCAAAGAGATGCCTTGTCGAAGGTGACTTCACTTTTTGCAACCGTGACTGGCAGCCGGAGGCGAACCGGCGCACCCCGCTCTCAACGGGGGACGCGACTTAAAGCAACGACGGATCGGGCTTTTTTGGTCTCTACCGGCAGTCCAACGCCGGCGCGGGCTACTGAAAAGGCTTGTCCTTCATTGCCAGGTGTGCGGGCGGGAAATTCCCAACCAATCCACGGCAGCACAGTCTGATGTGAGTCTTTGGCTCGTCACGCCTCCATCGCGTGATCTGGCCGGAGCGCTCTTATCCGACGTCATTTTTTGAACGGATCCCCGTCGCTGGGCCGTTTGGGAGAGTGCTATGACCGAACGTATTCAGGAATTCCTGCGCAACCGCCGCAGCGAGGGCCGGGACACCGAGCCTTGCCTCGTCGTCGACCTCGAGGTCGTGCGCGACAATTACCAGAGCTTTGCCAAGGCGCTGCCCGACAGCCGCGTGTTCTATGCCGTCAAGGCGAACCCGGCGCCGGAAGTGCTGGCGCTGCTCGCCTCCATGGGCTCCTGCTTCGACACCGCGACGGTCGCCGAGATCGAGATGGCGCTGGCCGCTGGCGCTACGCCCGACCGCATCTCCTTCGGCAACACGATCAAGAAGGAGCGCGACATCGCGCGCGCCTTCGCGCTCGGCATTCGCCTGTTCGCAGTCGACTGCGCCGCCGAGGTCGAGAAGGTTTCCCGTGCCGCTCCCGGCGCGAAGGTGTTCTGCCGCATCCTCTATGACTGCGCCGGCGCCGAGTGGCCGCTGTCGCGCAAGTTCGGCTGCGACCCGGAGATGGCCGTCGAGGTGCTCGACGTCGCCAAGCGCCTGGGCCTGGAGCCGTGCGGCATCTCGTTCCATGTCGGCTCGCAGCAGCGCAAGGTGAAGGCGTGGGACCGCGCGCTGGCGATGGCCTCGCAGGTGTTCCGCGACTGCGCCGAGCGCGGCATCAACCTGACCATGGTCAACATGGGCGGCGGCTTCCCGACCAAGTACCTGAAGGACGTGCCGCCGGTCGTCACCTACGGCCGCTCGATCTTCCGCGCGTTGCGCAAGCACTTCGGCAACCAGATTCCGGAGACCATCATCGAGCCGGGCCGCGGCATGGTGGGCAACGCCGGCATCATCGAATCCGAGGTCGTGCTGATCTCGAAGAAGAGCGACGAGGACGAGGTGCGCTGGGTCTATCTGGACATCGGCAAGTTCGGCGGTCTCGCCGAGACCATGGACGAGTCGATCCGCTACGCCATCCGCACCCCGCATGACGGTGCGGACATGACGCCGTGCGTGCTCGCGGGCCCGACCTGCGACAGCGCCGACGTGCTGTACGAGAAGAACCCGTATCCGCTCCCGGTGACGCTCGAGATCGGCGACAAGCTGCTGATCGAAGGCACCGGGGCCTATACGTCGACCTACTCGGCGGTGGCGTTCAACGGCATCCCGCCGCTGAAGACCTATCACATCTGATCCGCCTCTTGTTCTGAGGCCTGACGAACCCGGGAGCCGGCTTGCCGGCTCCTCCCTGACATTTCGATTTCTGACGACGCCTTGGACCGGCGTGCTTCGCGCACGCAGGTCCAAGCGGGGACTGACGCGCCATGACTGCTTTTCGGAAGCCACAAGTCGCCCTCACTTCGAAAGCCGCTCCGTTCGCGATCCGTGCGGAACGTGCTGCCGACGTCGCCGCCCGTGAAGCGCTGCTGGATGCCTCCTTTGGCGAGAACCGCCATGGCCGCACCTGCCAGCGCCTGCGCGACGGACGTGCACCCGCCGCCGGCCTTGCGCTGGCCGCCGTGCACGAGGGACAATTCGTGGGAACCGTGCGTCTCTGGCACGTCAGCGCCGGAGGCAGGCCCGCTCTGGTCCTCGGACCACTGGCGGTCGATCCTGCCTGCCGCGAGCTCGGGATCGGCGCCGCGCTGATGCGACAAGCGCTGGCCGCCGCCCGGGCGCGCGGGCATGCCGCCGTGATCCTGCTCGGCGATGCCCCCTATTACGCCCGCTTCGGCTTCTCGGCTGAGAAGACCGGCGCACTGGTGCTGCCCGGCCCGTTCGAGCGCGACCGCCTGCTGGCGGTCGAATTCGAGGCCGGTGCGCTGGATGGCGCCGAGGGGATGATCGCCCCGACCGGCGAGGCCCTGCCCAAACGGAGGGTAGTTCGCGCCCTCCAGGCGCACGCGGCCTAAGGGATCGTCATGATGGCGACGACCGAAGCCGCGTTGAGCGGCAACGTCCGGCCGCGCCTGCCCTAAGCTCCGTTCCTTTGGGGTTGCGCAGGCCCCAGAAACGCCCTTTAACCCCGCGAAACACCTCTTTCAGTCGAGGTCCAAACCATGTCCCGTCGCCTGATCTCCACCGGCTCTCCCCTCGAGAAGACCGTCGGCTACAGCCGCGCCGTGATCGACGGCGATTTCGCCTTCGTCGCCGGAACCACCGGCTATGATTACACGACGATGACGATGCCGGCCGATGTCACGAGCCAGTCACGCAACTGCTTCAAGACCATCGAAGCCGCCCTAAAGGAGGGCGGATTCGAGATGGCCGATATCGTCCGTGCGACCTACTACGTCACCGACGCCAGCTACATCGATGCCCACTTCGCCGTCTGCGGCGAGGTTCTCGGCGACATCAGGCCGGCTGCGACGTTGCTGGTCGTCACCGCCCTCGCCAAGCCCGAGATGAAGGTCGAAATCGAAGCGACCGCCAAGCGCCGCAGCGCCTGATCCACCCCTCACCCTTTGCCCGCCAGCACGTTCCGGAGAAACCATCCCCATGAGCCACCCCTCGCAGATCTACGCGAAGATTACTGGTCCCATCGTCATGGTCGGCTTCGGCTCCATCGGCAAAGGCACCTTGCCGATGATCGAGCGGCATCTCGATTACGACAAGTCGCGCATCACCGTGATCGATCCCAAGGACGAGGGCCGCAAGGCGCATTGCGAGAAGCACAATGTGCGCTTCATCCAGAAGGGCGTGACCAGGGACAATTATCGCGAGTTGCTGACCCCGCTGCTCACTGAGGGCGGCGGCCAGGGCTTTTGCGTCAATCTCTCGGTCGATACCGGCTCCACCGACATCATGGAGCTCTGCAACGAGCTCGGCGCTCTCTATATCGACACCGTCAACGAGYCCTGGCTCGGCTTCTATTTCGATTCGTCGAAGGGCCCGGAAGCGCGCTCCAACTACGCGCTGCGCGAGGT
>NZ_JBFULT010000670.1:0-3617 GCF_054049755.1 Bradyrhizobium sp. P5_C11_2 | reverse complement strand
GCATAGTATACTACCATGCCGGCCGGATTGCGGAGGCTCAAGGCCTGCTGGAATTGTCGCTCCATCGTGATGACGAGGCTGCACGACAATTGCTGATCAAGCGATTTGGCTATGATCGCAAGGTCGACAACCTGGCCGGTCTTGCGACCTTGGCGTGGTTGCGTGGCTCTCCGGATCAAGCCCGCAGGTTCAACCAGATGGCCGTCGCCGAGGCGCGCCAATCCAATCGGACCGTGAACCTTTGCGGGGCGCTGACCTTTGCAGGCTTCATCGCATATTTGACCAATCCGGATGACGGCGAAGCCGAAGCACTCGTGGACGAACTCGTCACCCATGCCGGGAAATACGCTCTGCACAACTACCAGGGCTTTGGTCTCGGCATGCAAGCCATCTACGAAATCAGGCGAGGAGGACAAATCACGGTAGCGTCCGCGATGCTCCAATCGGGTCTCGATAAGCTGTCCGCGGCGCGCTACGGGATTTTCAACTGGATCCTGCAAGCGGAGTTGGCGATGTGCATGGCCCACGCGGGCCTTCCGAGGGAAGGGCTCGATGTCTTCGAGCGCGCGAAGATCGACCTCGACGAAAGCCGATGGTACGGCCCGGAACTGCACCGCATCAGGGGAGAATTGGCGCTGAGCAGCGGCGAGGGATTGGCGGCTGGCAGGCAATACTTTCAGCGCGCGTTCGAGCTCGCAAACAGGCAGGGGAGCCTGTCGTGGGCGCTCAGGGCTGCGACGAGCCTCGCCATTGCCGAGACGTCGGCTGGGCGAAAGGAGGTCGCTTGGCGCATGTTGCAAGTCACTCACGCGAAGTTTCGAGAGGACTTTGAGACCCGCGATCTGCGGCTGGCGAGGCAGGTGTTGGACGGTTCACACCAGCGTGATGGCGCTATCAATTCGGTGCGGTGACCGGCTTGTTGCCAAAGGAGGTTTCGTTTAACACTTGATCGGCTGGCGTGCGTTTGCGCAAGACTGACGGCGAATGGTGCGATAACCAGATCGTCGACGGTCTTGACGGAATTATTGATGTCGGTCCAACCAATTGGCTCATCGAGTGCAACCCGGCTCCAGTTTGGCCCATTCGAGCTGAATGTCGCCGAACGGTCTCTCAGCAAGGCGGACCGGATCCTTCCCCTGGGTGGCAGGGCCTACGACATCCTGATCGCTCTGCTCGAAAACGCCGGTGAAGTCGTCCCGAAGTCGGAGCTGATCGCGAAGGCTTGGCCTGACGTCACGGTGGAGGAGGGCAGTCTTCGCGTCCACCTGTCGGCACTGCGCAAGGCACTGGGCGACGGCCAGTTCGGCAACAAGTACATCGCGAACGTCCAGGGCCGCGGCTATAGCTTCATCGCGCCGGTCATGCGACTTCCCGCGGACCGCGACAGGGGAAGTGCATCTTCGGGATCGTCCAACCTGCCGCCCGCACTGGGGCGCATGGTCGGCCGCAACAACGTCGTCCTTGAAATTCAGCGTCTGCTTCAGACGGAACAGCGCCTGATTACAATTTTGGGTACCGGAGGTATCGGCAAGACGACGGTTGCCCTGTCGGTCGGGCACGGGGTGCTGGCCGACTTCTCCGGAGCGGTATTCTTTGTCGATCTTTCAACGATAAACGAGAATGAGCAGGTCATCGGCGCTGTCGCTTCCGCGATCGGGCTGGCCCCGCAATCGGTCGATCCAAGGGAGGCGTTGCTCAATTTTCTGCGCGCGCGAAGGGCGCTCGTCATTCTTGATAGTTGCGAGCATCTCATCGAGGGAGTCGCGGAGATCGCCGACTATATCTTCCGGAATGCACCCGAAATCTACATGCTCGCGACCAGCAGGGAAATCCTGCGCGTTCCTGGCGAGCGCGTATTTCGTCTTTGTCCACTGGACTGCCCGCCGGAGCAGCCGCGACCGACCGCGTCAGAGGTGCTTGCCTATCCGGCGGTACGGTTGTTCGCCGAACGCGTCAGTGCTCGCCGTGGCAACTTTACGCTCAGTGACGACGAAGCCCCCATGGTTGCCGAGATTTGCCGCAAGCTCGATGGCATTGCGCTCGCCATCGAACTCGCCGCCGGAAGAGCCGCTGTTTTCGGCGTCGGGAATACCGTGGCAAGGCTGGGTTCGCGCCTGGATCTTCTGAAGTTTGGCCGTCGGACCGCGAATCCGCGGCATCAGACACTGAAAGCAACGCTGGACTGGAGTCACGATCAGCTGTCCGAGTTCGAACGAATTGTGCTGCGACGTGTGGCGATCTTCGTCGGGCACTTTTCGTTGGAAGCGGCGTGTGCGGTTGTGGAGCAGCGAGGAGTTGACCGGTCCGAGATCGAGGGCGCAATCGAAAGTCTGGTCAGCAAGTCGCTGATCGTGGCGTGGCCGAGCTACCGGCGGATGCTTTACCGATTGCTCGACACCACGCGTTCCTATGCCTTGGAGAAGCTCGCTGCGAGCGGTGAACGTCATTCCATGGCGGCGCGTCACGCCAGCCATTTGAGCCAATCATTGGAAAACAACCGGGGCAATCTTTTCGAGCTCGAGCCCGGACAATCTTTGGCAGGCGCGATACAACACTACCTTGGCGATACTCGTGCCGCGCTTGAATGGAGCTTTGGCCCCGATGGAAACGATAGCGCGGCCATACGAATGGCGGCGGCCGCCTCGCAGTTGCTTCTGGCCAAGTCGCTTTTCACGGAGTGCCGGGATTGGATGGAGAGGGCGATAGGTCGGATTGCGGCGGACTGCGACCCGCAGGACCAGATGGAAATCCACGCTTCGCTTGCCTTGTCGCTGATGTTCACCGCCGGGAACAGTGAAAGGGTTCGCGATGCCTTCAATACGGCGTTGACATTCGCAGAGCGGCGCGCGGATGCCTACCAGCAGCTGCGTCTTCTCAGCGGGCTGTCGATGTATCTTCATCGGACAATCGACGCAGCGGGCAGCCTTGAAGTTGCGCTACGCGCTGAGTCCGTCGCGAACAAGACCGGACATCCGGAAGATGCGGCGCTTGCGGATTCGATGCTGGGGGCCGCGTATTACATGCTTGCGGACCATGTCCGCGCGCCAAAATACCTCGAACGGGCCCTGCGCGGGGCGCCGGCCTCCCGACGGTTCAACGCAACTCAATATCTGTTTGATCTGCGCACCACGTCCCTGTTCAACCTGACCCGATCGCATTGGTTTGCCGGCAATCTCGACCGGGCCGCCGGTTATGCTGAAAGAACCATCGAGGAAGCAGAGGGAGCGGATCATCCGATTGCTCTGTGTCGAGCCTTGATTCTGACGATGCCTTTCTATTTCTGGATCGACGATCTGGGACAGGTCGAGCGGAACCTCTCTGCGCTCGAACTCACTGCCGAGAAGTATTCGCTGGAGCCATTTCGAGCTGTCGGCGGGGGACTTAGGGGGCGCTTTCTGGTCCGCGTCGGCCGGACAGAGGATGGCATGTGCCATCTGCGGGACAGCTTGGAAAAGCTGAGGATACTGCGATACGAAATGCTGGTAACGGATCTTGTCTCCGAATTGGCCGTCGGTCTGGCAAAACAAAACGAACGCGCGGAAGCGWTGGCTCTCATTAATGGTTCGATCGCCACGCAGCTTGGATCGAAGAGGCCGCTTCACCTTCCGGCGCTGTTC
>NZ_JBFULT010000669.1:0-3624 GCF_054049755.1 Bradyrhizobium sp. P5_C11_2 | reverse complement strand
CCATTGCGCCGTTCGATGCGGAATCCGGCTCAGGCGATGCCGCTCGCGAGCTTCAGGCGCGTTGAACCCCTCCTCGACGGTGCGGAGATAGCCTACCGGAATATTGGCCAGCTTCATCCTGGCCATCCAGTTCTCGAGGCTGTCGCCTGCAAAGACCTCTGCGATAGCCGCGCGTAGCAGCTCCTTGTTCTCGGACCGCGCTTTTCGCGTGGCGAACTGCGGATCGGTGATCAGATCAGGCCGTTTCAACACCTCGACCACCAGCCGGCGATAAAGCCGGTCGTTGGCACAGGCCATGTAGAGCGGCCCGTCGGACGCCTCGTAGACGCCGACGGTGGGAGACCCGCTCGGCGAGTTGCCGAACCGGCCGGGATTCTGACCATTGATCAGGTAGGCCATGCCGTAGAACCCGGTCATCGCCATGGCGATGTCGAACAGGGCGACTTCGACATGCTGTCCGCGGCCGAGCCGATCCCGCGCCAGCAGGGCCAGCAGAATGGCATTGCAGGCGGTCATGCCCGTCGCCATGTCCACGATGGGGGGACCGGTGCGAACCGCCGGGCCATCGGCAAAACCATTCAGCGACATGAAGCCGCTTTCCGCCTGCGTGATGGGATCAAAACCGGGACGGGAGGCGAAAGGTCCGGTGCGTCCGTAGGCTGAGATCGAGCAATAGACCAGCCGCGGATTGAGCGGCACGACCGCCTCGTAGTCGAGGCCGAACTTCTTCATGACCCCGCTCGAAAAATTCTCCACAACCACATCCGCCTTGCGGATCAGATCCAACGCGACGTCGCGTGCCTCTGGCACGCTCAGATCGAGCGCGATGCCCTGCTTATTGCGGTTCAGGCTGAGATAGGCTGCGCTCTCGCCACCGATTTCGGCGTGCTCATAGGCACGCGTGTCGTCGCCGCCATCCGGATTCTCGATCTTGATGACGCGCGCACCGAAATCGGCAAGTGTCTGCGTGCAGGCCGGACCGGCTACCACACGCGTGAAATCGACGATCAGCAGATCATCAAGTGCAGTTGGCCCTCCCGTCCCCCTCGGCGAACGTTCCGGCAATTGAGGCTTGGTGGACATCGATGGCGCTCCTTTACATCGGCTTGTGGCCGCCGAATTTCCTGCATGAGCAAACTTAAAGCCTGACGCCACCGACTTCGCAAGTGGTTCGCTCACCTCCCCTGAGAACGCAAAAAGGGCCCGGCAGCGGTCAAGCTGCCGGGCCCTTAACATTTGGACGCACCGATTTGCGCTACGCTGGTGCGGGCGTTTCAAAAGTCACGTTCCGCGTGACGGGAAACCTTGCTTCAACGCTTCATCGCAGCTGCTTTCGCCAGTAAAGCGTATGAGACCATGCCCAGGGCACCTCTGGTTCGTAAAGTCGGTAACCAGCCTGAATGAAGTTGTTGGCAGACACCGGATTGTCGGTCGTATCCGAGACGATGCTGTCCCATCCGATACGCCGCCCTCTCGCCTCGATAGCTCGCATCAGCCTGAGTTGAAGCCCCCGCCCCCAATGCCGATGCAGGACACCGACCCTGGAGAAGTAGCCGCTGTTTCGCGCATGCGTCGACGGCAGCACGCCGGCGAAGGCGACAGCATCACGATCGTGATAGGCAAGCCACCACGCTCCCAACTCGAACTGCGGCAGGGCGGCGCCATTGAAAAACGTCAGCCGATGCAGATCTCCGAGGGTCTCGGCAATCTCATCGTCCTCTGCATCAACGATACGAATTCTGTACATCGAATGCCCCATACACCGGATGCCCAATGCGACTGGCTGCTCCTGAGCGCGAGCGATGGCAGCCTCGCCGCCGTGCAGGTCTATTTGGCCAATACAACCTTGACGCCCAGCCAGACGGCACCCATCAGACCGGTGGCAATCACGGTGATCACCGCCTTGAATGTGTAGCTCTGCGCCTGCTCCACGCTCTTCCGCCAGCGCCGCAAGTGCTGGAAGTCCGCCCTCAGTTCCTTCCGATCATCGTCTTCGATTCCAAACGACGCCAGCACGGTGGCTACGGCTTTCAACACGATGGTATCGATGCTCTCCTGCTGGAGCCTGTGGTGCTCGGCCAGCGTCTCGGCGACGATCGCCCTGATTTCGTCGTCTGGCATGTTCACCGCTTGATGATCCTTGCGACATTCTCAAAACCACGCTTGGCGAAATAGAAGGAGACCACGAGATTGGCCGTGATCGCCGCAAATCCCGCCAGGGCGTCTGTGGAGCCGAAGCCGAGGACCTTGTCCCAGACCAGCAGTTTTGCGAAGTAAAGCGCGACGCAGTAGCCCATCAGCTTGTCCGGCTCGTGCCAGTGTCCGATTTCAGCGATGCGATACTGCATGACGGCTTTGATTTCGGCCGTCTGCGCCGCGATCTCGCCGGCTGCGAGATCTGCTGCGATCTTGGCGTCGACATTTTCAGCCTTGAGTTTCGCGCTGTAGGCATCGATCAGCGCTTTGACGACGGGGCCACCGAGAAACGAGATGATCGTCATCCACATTGGTCTTTCCTCCGAAGTGTTCGCAGACGCGCGAGGATCGTCACGACCGAGATCGCAAGCAGGATGCGCCCCGTCGCTTTGACGTCGCCGATGGCAGCGCTGATCTGATCCTTGACGCCGGGATCGCCCAGCGCGTCGGCAAGATCGTCGATGATCGAAGCCAAGGCACCGGCAAGCGCGACGCAATAGCTCCAGGCGACGGTCATGGAGTGCAGGCAGACTGCCTTGATCTTTGCCAGCATCACGGCTTGGCCCGCAGCGCAGCGAGCCTGGCCTCGAGCGTCTTGATCAAGGCGTCGGTACCGGTCACGAGCCGGAGGAGCGAATCCTTGCAGAGCCAGCAGGCGCCAAAGCCGGCGGCGAAAAGGATGATGTCGAGAGTTGTCGTCATGTTCATTTCTTTCCCAAGATGGCTCTGACCAGGTTGATCACGAACGCGCCGATCGAGCCTTTCGACGGGTTCGTCAGTGAAGGCCTCGCGGAATCGCCCGCCGCCGGATTCTTTGCGATCCTTGGTCCCCCAAAGCTGATGTCCGGATCGAGCTCCATCAGGACAATCAGGAGAACTGCGCACCCGAGTTGCGGGTCGACCTTGCCCGGGTCGTAAACACCGTCGCGCACGTACTTCCCCGCGCGGTACTGGTTGGTGCCGGACCAGAGGTAAGGCGAAGGCACGCTGCGGGCCGCGTAGCCGATGCCGTTGTAGGTTTCGAGTGCGGTCAACGTTCCGGCGATGGACCAGTCCTTGTGACGCGCGAGGAAGGGCGGACACTTGACCAGAGCATCGATCGCGGCGGCCTCCCACGAGCCGAACGGGCCGCGCCCGGCCGGTACGTGAACCGAGACCCGGTTCCAGGGATCCCCCTGGGCCAGAGAGGCCCTCCAGTCCTGGGATGATTCCCGTTCATGAATGACTGCAATGACCGGCCAGGGGACGCCCGTTTCCCGCTCGACGGCCTGATAACGCTGCTTGGCCTTGTGGAGGCGCGAAGCAACATTAGCGGCCTCGGATTTCCGGGTTGGCTTAGCACTCGCCCAGCGCTTCGCATTCGCCGCAGAGAGGGCGTTCAGGTCTACCATGGGTTGACTCGATTGGGGGTTAGGGTGGTATCAAGCC